>DASPGK010000463.1:0-2385 GCA_035620655.1 Candidatus Krumholzibacteriia bacterium | reverse complement strand
CCATTGTATTCGCGATCGCGTGGCCCGACAAGCCCGTGCAAGAGTCGGGGGAGACGTAGCGACCACATTCGCGGGCGTGATACACTTCCCCGCGATGTCGACTCAGTCCAGCAAGCACTCCCCCTGGCTCCTCGACGAAGTCCGTCGCTTCGACCCTAGTGTGCCGCTCGAGGCGGCGTGGCTGCCGCCCAAGTCGTGGTACGCGGACTCGCGCTTCTTCGACCTGGAGTGCGAGACGGTCTTCAAGAACAACTGGTTGATCGCGGCGCGAAGCGACCAGTTCAAGAAGGCGGGCGACTTCGTGGCGGGGTCGGTGGCGGGCGAGCCGTACGTTGTGGTGCGGGGCGAGGACGGAGCGCTGCGCGCGTTTTTCAACGTGTGCCGGCACCACGCGGCGGTGGTCGCGGTGGGGGCAGGGTGCTCGGAGTCGCTGGTGTGCCCGTATCACGGGTGGACGTACGGACTCGACGGGCGCTTGCTGCGGGCGCCGGAGCTGGGTGCGGTCAAGGACTTCGACCGCGAGAAGTTCGGCTTGGTACCGATGAAGGTGGGCGAATGGTGCGGGCTGGTGTTCGTCTCCATGTCGAAGGAGCCGCGGCCGCTCTCGAACGATCTCACCGAAGTCGCGCGGCGCTTGCAGGAGATGAATGTCCACCAACTGCAGTTCGTCGCGCGGCGCAAGTACACGCTGGCGTGCAACTGGAAGGTCTACGTCGACAACTATCTCGACGGGGGCTACCACGTGAGTTATCTCCACAAGGGTCTCGCGGGGCAGCTCGATCTGGATTCCTATAAGACCGAGATCTTCGAGCGCTACTCGATCCAATCCGGCGCGGGCGCGGGGGATGCGGGCGAGAAGGGCGGCGGCGATTTTTCCGAGCGCATCGGCGACAAGGTCCTCTACGCGTGGATTTATCCCAATCTCATGATCAATCGCTACGGCCCCATGATGGACACCAACTGGGTGATCCCGAAGGGCAATGCGGAGACCGACGTCATCTTCGACTACTACTTCGCCCCCGAGACCGCGCGCGACACGGACTTCGTGGAGAAGAGCCTGGCCGCCAGCGACGTGGTCCAGCAGGAAGACGTGGAGATTTGCGAGTCGGTACAACGAGGCCTGGGGTCGTCGTCGTACGACCAGGGGCGCTATTCGGTCAAGCGCGAGCACGGAGAGCACCACTTCCACAAGCTCCTGTCGGCGGACTTTCGCGCCGTGTAGCCCCCCAACGCCCGATTCCGGTCATTGAATCCGCGCGCCCCGCTCATTATTATATGGGCGATGATCCGCATCTCCATGAGAACCGATTACGGGCTGATCGCGCTCAAGCACATCGCGGCCCTGCCCGCGGGCGACTTGGCCAACGCGCGCGAGATCGCGGCGCGCTTCAACCTGCCGCCCAACCTGCTCGCGAAGATCCTGCAGAACCTCTCGCAGAGCGGGATCATCGAGGCGACCAAGGGCAGCGGCGGCGGCTACCGCATGGTCAAGAGCCCGCACGACGTCACGCTGGCGCAGATCTTCGAATCGATCGAGGGACCGGTGCACATGGTCATGTGCACGAGCAACGACGGGTGCTGCTCGATCGAGGATCGGTGCACGGTGAAGAACGGCCTCACCAACCTCGAGCAGCGCTTCTATCAGTTCTTCGACACGGTGACGCTCGCGGATGTCTAGCATGACCGCGACCACCCCGCCGGACGTCTTCACCCACCCGCGCCTCGAGTACGAAGCGCTGACCCACACCGTCGGCTTGATCGATTTGGCGCACGTCGGAGTGCTGCGTCTGCGCGGCGGCGACCGGGTTCGCTTCCTGAACGCGATGGTGACCAACGACGTGGCCGCGCTACATTCCGGCTCGGCGTGCGAGGCGCTGCTCACGACCACCAAGGGACGCGTCGTCGCGGAGCTGTTGATCCTCGCGCGCGCCGACGAGCTGCTAGTACTCGTGATGCAAGGCTCCACGCAGCGCGTATTCGAGGCCCTCGACTCGCACATCATCGCCGACGACGTGCAGCTCACCGACATGAGCGCCGAGATGTCGGTTCTTTCATTGGAAGGACCCAAGTCGCGCGAAGTCGTGTGGCGCATCTTCCCGCGCGCGCCGCTCCCTTTGGAGAGCCTCAAGTTCACCGAGAACGAGTACCAGGGCCTGCACGCGATGGTCGTCCGCCACTCGGTGGCGGGCGAGAAAGGCATGCACGTGATCGTGTCGCGCGGGCAAGCCGAGCGCCTGCGCGATTATCTGGTGCAAGCTGGCGTGGGGATGGACATGCAGGTGGTGGGGCGCGTCGCGTGGAACACGCGACGGGTCGAAGCCGGGCTGCCCTGGTACGGGATCGATGTCAGCGAAGACAACTTCCCCAAGGAAGCGCGCCTCGATA
>DASPGK010000462.1:0-3224 GCA_035620655.1 Candidatus Krumholzibacteriia bacterium | reverse complement strand
GTATACGATCTGGCGCTTCCTGTTCTCGCGCGCTACGGATTTCGCGCGTCGCTGTTCGTCGTCACCGGACGCGTGGGGACGCAGTGGGACGAAGTCAACACGCTCGATTGGAGCCGGCTGCGCGAGCTCGATCAAAGCGGCGTGTTTCGAATCGAGTCGCACTCGCACGACATGCACTACAAGGTGAGCGCGGAAGGAACCGCGCGCCCCGTGTTCGTGGCCGCGAGCGCGCATGGCTACCAGGTCGAGCGGACGGCGAACTGGGAAGACGCCGTCCGCGACGACCTCATGCGCTCGCGCCACGAGATCGAGCGGCACATCGGCCGTGAGTCCGCCTTCCTCGCCTGGCCCTATGGAGAGGCTACTCCCGAGCTCGATCGAATCGCGCGCGAGGCGGGATTCCTGCGCACGTGCACGCTGCGCGCGCGCCCCGTGGCGCGAATGGCGCCGGCCGGCGGCGATTCCACGCCACCCATCGAGATCTCGCGCTACACCATCACCGCGCGTACCTCGCTGCGCGACTTCCGCGCCATGCTCGACGGTACCTACCGCCCCAACGTCTAGGTCTTCTCTAGACCCCCGGGCGGTCCGCAACCGGCGGCGTCGATCTGCAACGCAGCGCGGCCCATCCACCCCTGGAATTCCGCGTCGTGCCGCCGGTTTCCGCCGGTGGCACGCTCCTTGCCCCTAAGCCGTCGAATTCTGTATCGAGTCGGGCAGGAAGGGCCCCGGGAACCCCGAAAAATGACGCCAACCACTGCGAAGAGAACCAGACCGCAGCCGGCCGACGCGCGGCGCGAGCAGGTCGAAGCCAAGATCCACCAGAGCGCCTACGCGAACTGGTTCTTGATCGCGACCGTCGTGCTGTTGACGCTGGTAAGCCTCGTGTCCGTTCTGCCGCCCCTTTTCAGCGAGCAGATCGCGTCGTTCTGGTTGTTCTCGAAGCCGCAGATGATGGTGATCACGGGCCTCACGCTGACCTTGCTCCTCCTGGTCGGCCTCGCGCACCAGCGCCGCTACCTCGTGGCGCTGCGCCGTCAGTTCGAAGCGATCCAGCGTGCCGAGCGCGAGCGCATGCAGCGCCAAGCCGCGCGCACCTACGCCCTCTTGAACGTCAGCCGCGTGATGGTCGAGCAGAACGACATCCAGACCGTGTTCGATTCGATCACCAAGATCTGCGTGGACGCCTTCTCGTGCGACCAGGCCTCGCTGATGCTGTTCGATCGCGAGAGCACGACGCTGGTCGTGCGCGCGGCCAGCGGCAAGACGATCCCCGAGGGAATGCTGGGGACGAGGCAGCCGCTGGGCAAGGGCGTGGCGGGATTCGTCGCGCAACAGCGCGAGCCGCTGGTGCTGCGCGCCGATCAGCGTACCAGCATTCCGGGCCTCGAGCTCAAGAACCGGGAGATCACGGCGGCCATGATCGTCCCCGTGATCCTGCGCGAAGAGCTGGTGGGCGTGATCAACGTCAGCACGCGCTCGCCGGAGGTCAACTTCGACGACGACGATCTGCGAGCGCTGCAGGTGTTCGCCGAGAACGTCGGTGCCGCGATCCGTCACACCGAGCAGGCCGAGTGGATGCGCGCCACCATCCGCAAGCTCCAAAGCCAAAAAGACCGCAGCAACATCACGGGCGTCTACCCCGCGCAGAACCCTTAGCAGCTACAGCAAGCTCTGCACCTGGCCTCCGTCGACCTGGATCGTCACGCCGGTGACGTAGCTCGCGCGCTCCGAGCACAGGAACGCGACCATCGCGGCCAATTCTTCCGGGCGTCCCAAGCGGCCGGCGGGGATGGTTCGTTCCCACTCCGCGAATACGTCCTCCTGCGACCGCTTCTGCGTCGACGAAAGATGCTCGGCCAGTTCGTCGAGGCGTTCGGTCTTCGTGTAGCCGGGTGCCACGTTGTTGACCGTGATGTTGTCCTGGGCGAGCTCGAACGAGATCGACTTCGCGAAGCCGAGGATACCGGGCCGCATCGTGTTCGACACCAGGAGCGTCGTCTTGGGCTGTTTCACCGTGACCGACAGAATGTTGACGATGCGCCCCCAGGCGTTCTTGCGCAGGTGCGGAACGGCCGCGGACATGAGCGCGACCGCGCTCATCAAAGTGGAATCGACGCCGCGACGAACGTCGTCGAGTGTAATCTGGTCGAAGGATCCGGGCGTGGGTCCGCCCGAGTTGGTCACGAGAATATCGAGACGCCCGAACGTGCGCGCGGCTTCGTCCACGAACGTCCGGCAATCCGCGTCCTTCGCGAGGTCCGCGACCACCGCGTGCACCTTCGCGTCGCGCACGGCTTCGCGAATGCGCCGCGCCGCGTCGTCGACCCGCCCGCGGTCGCGCGAGCAGATCGCCACCGCCGCGCCTTCGCGCGCGAGTTCGAGCGCGCACGCGAATCCCAATCCCTGGCTCGACGCGGCCACCGCGGCCGCGCGGCCTCGAATTCCGAAGTCCATTCTCTCCTCCTAGGATGCCCGCGCTTCGACGTCGCCCCGGTGGACACGACGCGGCCGAATCCCATATAATGAACGCCACCGATTGTGCCGCACGGTCGCCCCGCAGGCGCCACCGCGCATAACCCTAGACCCGCTTCAGGAGCTGCATTCCATGGGTGTTTGGAAGGACATGAAGAGCCGTTTTTCGATCTTCGGCGAACTGTGGGCATTCATGCGCGTTCGCAAGAAGTGGTGGCTCGGCCCCATCATGATTTTCCTGGTCCTGCTCGGCGTGCTGATCGTCTTCACCGAAGGATCCGCGCTGGCGCCGTTCATCTACGCGCTGTTCTAGAACGCTGCCCGGCGGGTCCTGTCACCCGTCACCCCGCGCCCTGACGGCGCGGGGGCCCCACGAGCGCCACCCGCCGGGGGACGCTCGTCAATACTCGATCCCCCGCTGCGCATAGATGCCGCGGTGGAACGGGTGTTTGATCTCGCGCATCTCGGTCACCAGGTCGGCGACGTCGACGAGGTCCGGGTGCGCGTCGCGTCCGGTAAGAATGATGTGCATCTCGGGCGGCTTCTTCTTGAGGGCATCGATGACGACGCCCACGTCGAGATAGCCGTAGTGGATGGCATTGTTGATCTCGTCGAAGATCAGGAGATCGTGCCGGTTCTCTTCGATGGCGCCGCGGCACGCTTCCCAGGTCTTCCACGCCACCGCGGTGTCGCGGTCGCGGTTCTTGGTCTCCCAGGTGAAGCCCTCGCCCATGGGGACGATCTCGAAG
>DASPGK010000461.1:0-5592 GCA_035620655.1 Candidatus Krumholzibacteriia bacterium | reverse complement strand
CGCCCCATTCAACCACTCTGGCATCTCTCCGGGCGAATACTAACCCACCATCGCCCGGAAAGGCAAGCCTAGGGAATCGGCGTCGGACGCTTGTGCTCGTCGATTGCCACCATCGTGACCGAACCGGTCACGGCCTTCAGGCGGTCGGCCTTCAACATATGCTCGACGAACACGTCGATGCGCACCTTGAGGCTCGTTCGGCCCACGGACTCCACCCGCGCGATCAATTCGACGATGGTCCCGGCCGGGATCGGGTGCTTGAAGTCGATCCTCTCGATCGACACCGTGACGAACGGACACCGCCCAAAGCGGGTCGCGGTGATGAACGCCACCTCGTCCATCCAGCTCAAGAGGGTGCCGCCGAAGAGCGTGTCGTAGAGGTTGGTGGTGGCCGGCGCCACCACTTTCGCGATCCGCGTCTCCGACGCGTCGATGCGCGCTTTGAGGGCGGCGTCGATGTCAGCCATCGAGTGGCTCCTGCTCGCCCCGACGCGCCCGGACCGCCCGCAGCACGGCCCACTTTTCCGCCGCCGTCATCGCCGACCAGCGCCCGATCTCTTCCAGCGTGCGCCCGCATCCCTGGCACCGGCCGGTGGCGGAATCGAGCACGCACAGGCTCGTGCACGGCGACGAAGGATGCTGGGAGGTTTCGCGCTGCATGTCGCCCTACTATGTATCCGCCCGCTCGACGAAGCGGCGCGCGACTTCGCGCGCCAGCGTGAACGAATGCTCGCACGTCGCCTCGCTGGAGCCGGCCAGCCCGCACGACGCGGTGACGAGCGACCGACAGCGGATGCGCGCGATGTCGATATCGTCGCCCGCTTCGACCATGCGCTGCGCGACGCTCCACCAGCGATCCGCCACGCCGGCCGCGTCGACGCCGCGCAGGTCGTCGCGCGTCGGCACCCAGCCCCACGCCACGTGGCCGCCCTCGGCCACGAAGCGGCGCGCGTCCGGATCGGCCGCGAAGACGGCGCCGCCGTGGTGCGCGTCGAACGAGAAGACGTCGGGGGCGATTTCGTTCAAGACCGAGAACGGCAGCTCGTCGCAGCAATGCAGACCGACCAGCAGCCCGGGCCGGCGCACGCGCAGCACGACCAGGCGCAAGAGCTCGACCATGGCCGGGCGCAGCTCCGGCCGCGCACGCAGCGCCACGCCGAGGTAGGCTTCGTCGAGAACGAGTATCGCCGACGGCGCGACGCGCAGGAGCGCCTCGGCCTGCGAGTTCGCCATGCGCGCCACGTGTTCCGCGATCACGCGCCGCATCTCGACGTCCTGCAAGAGCGAATGTCCGCCCGATTCGAGTGCGGAGGCCGTCGTCACCGGCCCCATGATCTGCCCCTTGGCGGCGCGGGCCTCGGGAAAGGCGCCGCGGGCGAACGCGTCCAGAAAGGCATAGAAACCAGCCGCGTTGCCGGGCTCCAGCTTGGCGTCGTCGCGCGCAAGCGCGGCCGCGAAGCGGTCCATGCGATCGGCCGGGACGTGGAACGCGTACTCGCCCCGCACCACCACCACGTGCTTGAACGCGGGCCCCAGCACTTGCGGAATCGCGGCTTCGCGCGGGGACAACCGCCGCAGCTGCGGCCAGAAGGGGACCTCGGGCGCGTGGCGCGCCACGAAGTCGATCGCGCGCGCCGCGTCGACGAAGGGAAGGCTACCGACACCCGTGACCGCGCCGTCGCCGCAAAACCACGCGGCGGAGCGATTCTCCGAAGCCGGGGATGGAAAAGCGCCCATGGTCATTTCTGGAGCGCGCGCCGGCCTGCACGGGGCGCGCGCAAAAAGTGAATGGCGGAGAGAGAGGGATTCGAACCCTCGGAGCGCTTTCGCGCTCACACGATTTCCAATCGTGCCGATTCAGCCACTCTCGCATCTCTCCGCCGAATCGAATCCGTCGTGTCCGGAAATCTCGCGATCGTGTCCCGGGGGCCTAACGCCGGGCTTCGAAGAATCGCTGCATCAGCGACCGGCACCGCTTTTCCTCCACGCCACCCACGACCACCACGCGATGCAGGAGCCGCGGCTCGTTGGGGATCGCGAGGATGCTCTCGCACGCCCCGGTCCGCGGCTCGCGCGCGCCAAACACGACGCGCGGAATTTTTGCCAGCAACACCGCGCCGATGCACATGACGCACGGCTCGATGGTCGAGTACAGCACGGCCTGCTCGAGCGCGTGCGCCCCCACGCCGGCCACCGCGTCCCACAGCGCCACCACTTCGGCGTGTTCGAAGGGCTGTCCGCTCGTGACCGTCCGGTTCCGGCCGCGCCCGATGGCGCGATTCTCCAGCACCACCACCGCACCCACCGGAACTTCGCCCTCGGCGAAGGCGCGCTCGGCTTCCGCGAGGGCCTCGCCCATCCAACGCGCGTCGTCGTTCATGCGATCGAAGTGTGCCGGCAGCCGCGGGCCCAAGCGGCCCGGACCTAGCGCACCGGCAAGCTGGACGCGAGCGCCTTGGCGACCTTCAACGCGACGTCGTCGTAGGGCGGCGCGCGGTGGACCTTTTCACCCAAATCGGAGTACACGGCACCCGATCCGCTCGTCACCAACGAGCGGTCCGCGGTCTCCGTGCGCGCACCCTCGAGGTAGTCCTCGTCGGTCGCCCGAAACAGAATCGCTCCGTCCTTGGCGCCCACGATCGTCACCGTCGCGCCCACGTAGGTGGCCGGTGTCGCGTTCTCGGTGATGTCGACCTCGTCCTTCTGCCACAGGTCGACGACCTGGATCAGCACCGCGTCGCACCCGAGTTCGTTCGACAACTCGCCCAGGAACGCCATGTCGATCTTGTCGGTGGCCGCGTACGAGCGCAGGAATTTCTGGTAGCGATCTTCCCACTGCTTCTGTTCGATGACGTAGTTGACCAGGTTGGGCGCGATGAACTTGTAATCCTTGCGTTGGTCCAGCTCTTGGATGAGCAGGCGCTCCATGGTCCTGGGCGCCAGCTTGTCGGGGTCCTCCGACTCGTGTAGCGACGTCGCCGTCGCCAGCACGGCGATCTTCTCGACGCGGGGCTGGGCATCGGACTCCATGGCCGGACCCACGTAGACCTCGACCGGGTGTTGCTTGCTGCGACACGACGCGAGTGTCGCGAGCAAGAAGACGACAAGGCAGACTCTTCTCATGGGATTCAGCACTCCTTCGTGCGTCCGTTGAATCGATTCGGTTCCGACGCGCTTCCCGTCACCGTGAGCGTAGCCCGTGCTCGAACGGGTGTCAACCGGGCGCGGCGGCCCCGAGTGAGCGCGCGCCCCCCGACTTTGACACCGCGGCGGCGCGGCACTACACTGGCCGCGTGACCCCACTCGATCGCCTCCGCCCGCCGCGACTGCTGCTCCTGGGAGACGCGCGCCAGGTGCACCTGCGGCGCTGGGCCGCCTACTTCGCAGAGCACGGCTACGACGTCCTGGCGGTTTCCCTGGAGCCGGGGGAGGGATTCCCCACCGCGTTTCGTCGCATCCGCGTGACCGCAGCGCTGCCCGACGCCGTGCGCTACCCGCTCGCGGCGAGCGTCGTGCGTGGTATCGCGGGCTCGTTTCGCCCCGACGTCGTGAACGCGCACTTCGTCCCGAACTACGGAATGATCGCGGCCCTCGTCTTCGGCCGGCGCTGGGTCATGAGCACGTGGGGCAGCGACGTCATGACCGACCCCGCAAAGAGTGCGTTCCACCGCTGGCGCGTGGGCTTCGTGCTGCGCCGTGCCGGCTGGGTGACCTCCGACGCCGCCGTCATGACCGAGCGCATCCGCGACTATGGGGTCCCGGCCGACCGCGTTCTCACGTTTCCCTACGGCGTCGACGTGTCGGCGTTTCACCCCGAGCGCCCGGCGGCGTCCAACGGGCCCCGTATCGTCACCAACCGCAAGCTCGAGGACGTGTACAGCGTCGATACCGTGATCGACGCCTTCGCCGCGGTGCGCGAGGCCCTGCCCGACGCGACCCTGACGGTCGCGGGCGACGGGTCGCTGGGTGCATCCCTTCGCCGGCGGGCGGAACGATCGCCCGCGGCCGCCGCCGTCACCTTCGTGGGTGCGGTCGACCACGCGCGCATGCCGGCGCTGCTGCAGTCGCACCACGTGTACGTGTCCGCCTCGCGCTCCGACACCACGTCGGTCTCGTTGCTCGAGGCGATGGCGTGCGGGCTGTTCCCCGTCGTCACCGACATCGAGGCCAACCGGGAATGGATCGTCGACGGGGAGAGTGGGCGTCTGGTACCGCCCGGAGAGGCCACGCGGCTCGCGGTTGCCATCATCGACGCGTGGCGCGACTCGGAACTGCGCGAGCGGGCGTTGCGTATCAACCTGCGCGCCGTCGAGCAACGCGCCCGCTGGGAAGAGACCATGCGGCCGGTCAAGGCGCTCTTCGACGAGATGGCGACCGGCGCGAGCGAAGACGCGCCCGCGGCCGTGCGCGCCGACTAGAAAGGAACTCAACGACATGGAACGTATGAGACGGGGGCGCTTCGTCGCATTGGCGCTGGCCGCGGCCGGCGCCGGTCTGCTGGCGTGGGCCGCGGTGGTGTGGAGCCGTGGGAGCGATTCGGTCGAAACCTGGCGGGTGCGCCAGGCCGAAAAGGAATCCGAGCTTCGGTCCACCTGGGACGAGCTCAAGGAGTTCAACCTTCGCTACCAAGCCTTCCAGAAAAGCTTCCCGGCGGTTCCAGATTCGATTCGCATGGCCAGCGGAAAACAGTTCCGCGAGGAGGGCCGGACGTACGAGAAGGCGATCCGCAAGCTCGAGTTCGCGGAGCGGGACCTCAAGCTCGAGATCACCAACTGCAAGCGCAAGCAGGCCAAAGCCGCGGCCGAGCGCAAGGACCGCGCGCTTCCCATCGCCGCCGGTGGCGCCGGCGCTTGGCTCGGCGCCGCGGTGGCGGCGATCGCGTCGCGCCCCCGGCGCGAAGCCGCTTGACGCCGGTCCTTCGCGCGCACTATCCTAGCGGACCTCTCGAAGGAGTTGTGAATGACGTACGTCGTAACCGGCAACTGCCAGAAGTGTCGCTTCACCGATTGCGTCGTGGTGTGCCCGGTCGACTGCTTCCACGCCGACGACGAGATGCTCTACATCGACCCGGATTCGTGCATCGACTGCGACGCGTGCGCGCCAGAGTGCCCGGTGGAGGCGATTTTCCCCGAAGAGGACGTTCCCGACGACCAGAAGCAGTGGACCCAGATCAACGCGGAACGCGCCGCCAAGCTTCCCTTGATCACCGACAAGCAACCCGAGCTTCCGACCGCCCAGGCGCGCAAGAAGGAACTCGGGTTCTAGCGCGGCGCGTCTGCGAATCTCGAAAGAAGGCTCCGGTCGGCTGACCGGAGCCTTTTGTGCTTTCGGAATGCAGGGGAGCAGGGGCCTCGCCTACCGCGGGCGTGCTATCCCTGCTTCGGTTTGTCGCGCAGGAGATCCGTGCGGCGCAGGCGCAAACTGTCGAAGCTGTCCGACGAGATCACGTAGTACCACTTCGCGAAGCGCGCGTTGAGCTCCTCCGCGCGCTTCTGCCCCGCCTCGACGCGCGCCAACCAGCGTGCGTGGGCGGCGTCGACGTCCTTCTGCCTGCGCTCGTCGAGCGTGAGCAGGCTGTCGGGCTTGTTCTCG
>DASPGK010000460.1:0-2573 GCA_035620655.1 Candidatus Krumholzibacteriia bacterium | reverse complement strand
CCGCGCGTCGCTCGCGGAGACGCGCGCGATCTCGGCCGCAGTCGCAACCGGGTCGGCGGTCTGGATCAGGACGCCGCCGCCATCGGGTGCCGCGAAGAGCGTCGACTCCGGCGGTGCTAGGTCCAAGCCGTGCTCGTCGAGGTGGAGGTCGTGAAGGAGCTCGGTGCGAAGCTGGGCCGTGTCGTGCAGAATGCCAGGCGCGTGATAGCCGGGGTGGAACTCCTCGGGCGCGCACAACCCGCCGACCGTCGCGCGCCTCTCCAGCACCAGGACGCGCCTTCCGGCGCGGGCCAGCAGGCAGGCGGTCGTGAGGCCGTTGTGCCCCGCGCCGATCACGATGACGTCGTAGCGCGTCGCCACCCTACACCTCCCCCTCGTTCATGAGCGACTTCGCGCACAGCTCGCCGGGCGCCCCCATGATGCCGCCGCCCGGGTGCGCGCCCGAGCCGCACAGCCAGAGACCCCGCACCGGGGTCCGGTAGCGCGACCAGCCCTGCACGGGCCTTAGGAACAAGAGCTGTTCGAGCGACAGCTCGCCCTGGAAGATGTTGCCCTCGGTCAAGCCGATCTCGTGCTCGAGGTCCCACGGGGTCAGCACCTGGCGGTGGAGGATCGAGTCTTTCAAGCCCGGGCAGTACTCGGCCAGCGTGTCGACCACGGTGTCGCCGAACTCCTCGCGGCGCTTGGGCCACGTCTCCGCGCCGGCCTTGAGGTGATAGGGCGCGTACTGGACGAAGATCGACATCACGTGCTTGCCCGGCGGCGCCACACTCGGGTCGACGAGCGACGGGACGACCACGTTGAGATAGGGCCGCTTCGAGAACTCGCCGTACTTGGCGTCGTCGTAGGCGCGCTCCAAGTACTCCAACGAGGGTGCCACTGCGATGTCGCCGCGCACGTGGACGCCGTCGCCGGGCCGGCAGGTGAAATCCGGGAAGCGGTCGAGCGCCAGGTTCACCTTGCCCGAGCTGCCCCGGTACTTGTAGCGCTTGACCTGCTCGGTGAACGACGCGTCGAAGTGGTTCTCGCCCACCATGGTCAAGAACGTGCGCCGCGGGTCGGCGTTGGAGATGACGACCTTCGCGTCGATCTCTTCCCCGTTCTCCAAGACGACGCCCTTCGCGCGGCCGTGCTTCACCACGACGCGCGCCACCGGCGCGCTGGTGCGAATGGTGGCGCCGTGATGAATCGCCGCGTTCGCGATGGCCTGGCTTACCCCGCCGGTACCACCCTTCGAGAATCCCCACGAGCGAAAGGCGCCGTCGATCTCCCCCATGTAGTGGTGCAGGAGCACGTACGCGGTGCCCGGCGAGTGCACGCCCAGGAATGTCCCGATGATCCCGCTGCACGACATGGGTGCCAGCAAGGCGTCGGACTCGAACCACATCTTCAGGAAGTCGACGCCGCTCATGGTCAAGAGCTGCGCGTGCAGCTCCATCATGTCGGGGCCCAAGTCGCGCAGGTGCCCGAAGAGTCGCGACAGCTGCGACAGCTCGCGCGGGTGGAGCGAGCCCACGTCGGGGGGCGGCGAGTCGATGATGTGCTTCACGAAGAAGCTCATCTTGCTCATCGCGAGCGCGAACTCCGGGTAGATCTCCGCGTCCTTGCGACTGAAGCGCGAGACTTCGCGGCGCGTGCGATTGGCGTCGGCCCAGCGCACGAGTCCGGGCCCTTCGAGGTGCGGCGTGAACGAACACTCGAGCGGGATCAATTGCATGCCGTGCTTGGTGAGCTCGAGCTCTCTAATAATGTGCGGGCGGAACAGGCTCACCACGTACGAGCACACCGAGAACTTGAAGCCGGGAAAGACTTCTTCGGTGACGGCGGCGCCGCCGATCACGGGGCGCTGCTCCACCACGAGGACGCGGCGGCCGGCCTTCGCGAGGTAGGCGGCGGCGACGAGGCCGTTGTGACCGGCGCCCACGATGATCGCGTCGTATTTCGCCATGTGGCTGGGTCGACGGGCGCGCCTACGCGCGCTTTCGTTCGGGGTTGAAGAACGGCGTTTCGACCACCGTCGCCTTGACGGTGCGGCGCTCGTACTCGACGGTCACTTCGAAGCGGACTTCGGTCCCGGGCGCGGTGTGCTCGCGCACGAGGGTCGCGAGCGCGAGGTTCTTCTTCAACAAGGGCGACCACGCGCCGCTGGTTGCCTGACCGATGAAGGCGCCGCGCGCGTCGTACACCGGTCGCGGGTCGCGCCAGGCACCCGGGTGAACTTCGGGCGGCAGACGGTGCGCTCGGAACAACGCTTCGGTCTCGTTCCAATCGATGTCGAGACCGACCAGCTTGCGAATCGGCCCCAGCTCGCGCTCGATCGCGAGTGCCTCGCTTCCGATGCACCCGTGCTCCGTGTTCACCATCCAGCCCAGGCCCAGCTCGAAGGGTGTGGACTGCCGCGACGGAATCATGCAGCGAAGCGCGGAGTAGTAGTCGACGCCGTTGAGAATGAAGCCCGCTTCGACACGGGTGACGTCCATGGCGTCGAGCCCGGCGGGCTCGAGCCCGTAGGCGTGGCCCGCGGAGAACAGCGCGTCGTACACGCGCAGCGCGTCGGCGTTGGCCATCCAGAT
>DASPGK010000459.1:0-2782 GCA_035620655.1 Candidatus Krumholzibacteriia bacterium | reverse complement strand
GGCCACGAACGTGCTCACGGATACCGGCATTCCGCTTCCGCTTCAGCTGGTCCGGCCACCGGTGGTTGGCGACGTGTTCGCCAGACTCTTGTTCGGGCGCACGGGTCTCTCTATGATGTGGTTCGCTGCGGTCGCGCGACGCGATCGATTCAGTCTCGCCGACTATCGCGCGATCCTAAGGTTTCCTCAGGGCATCACGTCGACGCGGCGTCTCTTCCAGGCGAGCCTTCGCGACCTGCCGGGCCTATACGGGCCAGTACACGCCGCCCTCAGTGGGATCCAGGTCCCGTGCACCGTGGTGTGGGGAGACCGCGATCCGTTCTTCCCGACTGCCGTTGGTGAGCGAACGGCCGCGCACATTCCCGGCGCTCGCTTTGTGCAGTTGAAAGGGTGTGGTCACTTCTTGCCAGCGGAGGATCCGGGTGGCTTCGCTCGAGTGGTGGAGGAGCTTGTGTCCGGGAGTACGTTGACGAATGGTCATGTGCCAGTTGGGAGCCAAGGGGGCTCGACCGCGCCGGTCGTCGCCAATGTCGGGTGAAGCGCTCCTCGATCGGTGTCTCGCCGCGCACGGAGGGCTCGACCGATGGCGGCAGTTCGAGGCTATCGACGTCGACGTCACAACCGGTGGCCTGGCCTTCGCGGCGCATGTACAGCCATCGCTGCGCACGACGGCACGAGTGGCAACGCGGGAGCCACTGGTTGTGTTGTCACCATATCGGCGATGGCCCCGAGGCGTCTTCCAGAGAGACCGTGTCTTCATCGAAGACGCGTCCGGCCGTGTGATGTCCGAGCGGAAGAACCCACGCGCGCGCATGGGTCGCGGACGTCGTCTCCTCTGGTGGGATACGCTCGACACGCTGTATTTCGTCGGGTACGCGCTCTCGAACTATGTGCGTTCACCGTTCCTGTTCTGCCAGGGCGGCTTCCACGTCGCGTCGGCCGGCGTCGCTACGTTCGGCAGCGAGACGTGGTCGAAACTTCGCGTGACGTTTCCGCCGGACGAGCCCACGCACTGCCGCACCCAGGCGTACTACCTCGACGCGATGCACTTGATCCGACGAGTCGATTATGTGGCTGAGCCGATCGGCCGCTGGGCGCGCGCGGCGCATTTCTGTACGGGCTATCGCGAGTGGCGTGGCCTGCGTGTGCCCACGGACCGATGGGTCGTGCCTCGCACGCGTGACGATCGCGTGTGGTCCTGGCCGCCACTCGTGCAGATTCATGTCACAGCCGTCCGACCGATCCGTGGCGCAGCGATTTCGAATCGTTGCGCACGCGCGCATCTGTGTGACGTTCCTCGACCGTTGGTAGCCGCCAGCGCTCAGCATGGAGTTGCACGGTAATCCTGCACAACAAAAACGCTCTGATTCTCGGCGCGAACGGCGCTATTGGCTCGGCGGTTGACGGCTGAGGGCGCACGCGTGTTCCTGGCCGGTCGCACGGAGTCGGCACTCAAGAAGCTGGCGGCGGAACTTCACGCGCCGTGGCAGCGCGTGGATGGTACTGATGAAACCGCCGTCACGGTGTGGGTCGATCGAATCGCCCGCCAGGCGGACGGCATTGATGTGATGTTCAACGCGATCGGTCCGAGGCCGATCGACGCCGACTATGCGACGCCATCCACCACCATTTCGTACGAGCGGTTTGCGCTTCCGCTGAATCTGATCGTCGGTTCGCAGTTCCTGACGGCACGGGCTGTGGCTCGGCACATGGTTCCCCGAGGACGCGGCGCCATTGTGTTCCTGTCGGCGAGCCTGACCGGGCAGTTCATTCCGTTCATGTCGGGGATCACCGCCGCCTGCGGCGCCGTCGAGGGGCTCAGCCGAACCTTGGCGACAGAGTTCGGCCCCGCGGGCGTGCGCGTGAACTACGTCCGCGCGGGAGGGCCCGAGACGCGCCGAATCGTGTCACGATAGCGAAAGCGAGGTGAAGCCGTGCTGCAGGCCAACACGCGCGCCGACATCTACGAGAGTCATCGTCGCGAACTCGTGAACTACGCGACCCGGTTGGTTGTACGGGAGAGCGTCGCTGAGGAGCTGGCGCAGGAGGCCGCGTTGCGCCTCCTCCAAGACAAGGGGTTGCCCAACGACGAAGGTCAGATCCGAGCGTGGCTGTTCCGCGTCGTCAGCAATCTCGCGATCGATCACCTACGTCGACATAGTACGTGGAAGGAACTGGTGCTCGTCGACGCGCGCGAGCGCGCGGTCGCGGATCCCACATTTGTCGCCGAATCGCAGCAGATGCGCAGCTCACCGGAGTTGGCGGCTATCGCGCGAGAGCACTTGGCCGTGTGTTTTGCCTGCACGCTGCGTAACCTGCCGCCGCAGCAGGCGGCCGCCTTGCTGTTGCGCGAAGTTTACGGCTTCTCGACCGCGGAGACGTCCGAGTCGCTCGATGCGACCGTCGTCCAAGTGAAAAACTGGATCCAGCAGGCGCGCCGAACCATGGAGGAGCGGTACGCGCACACCTGCGCTCTCGTGACGAAGCAAGGTGTGTGTCATCAGTGCGTGGAGCTCGACGGTTTCTTCAACGGGCGGAGTCGCGATCCTCTCGACGGCACCGCGCGCAACCTCGAAGCTCGGCTCGCCATCCTCAGGGAGACCCGCGAGGCCGCGCTCGGCCCCTGGCATCGGCGCATGTTGCGGCTCGTCGATGAGGTGCTTGAGGGTGGCCCGGCCGGCGAGCGCGCCCTCGGTTCCGTACGGCCCGAGAGCGAGTAGGTGTGGATGAAGCATGGATTGTGTTGATCGAGCCCAGATGCCGACCGGCGATCGATGGGTGA
>DASPGK010000458.1:0-9922 GCA_035620655.1 Candidatus Krumholzibacteriia bacterium | reverse complement strand
GGGCTACATCTTGATCGGCATGGCGGCGCTCGGCATCGACAACACCAAGGCCGCGTCGGGCGTCATGTTCTACCTGGTCGTGTACGCCTTTATGACCTTGGGCGCCTTCGCGCTCATCTCGGCGCTCGAGAACCGCGAGGACTCGCGGGGCCTGGAGCTGGAGGATTTCTCGGGGCTGGGCCTGCGCCGGCCCGTGCTCGGCGCCGTGATGGCGCTCTTCATGTTCGCGATGGCGGGCATTCCGCCCACGGCGGGCTTCTTCGGCAAGTATTACATCTTCTCCGCCGCCATCGACCGCGGGCTCACGTGGCTCGCCGTGGTCGGTGTGTTGAACAGCGCTCTCTCCCTCTATTACTACCTGCGCGTCGTCGTCTACATGTACATGCGCAAGCCCAAGACCGACCCGACTCCCGTCTTCGACGACTGGGGCATACGCACGGTCCTCTTCGTCTCGGTGCTCGTGACCATCTGGCTGGGCCTGGGCCCGAGCGGTGTGGTGCCCGGCATCGAGACCGTCCTCGACTGGACCAGCGATTCGCTGGACCGAATCGCGAGTCTTCGGTAGCCGCACGCGCGAATCCGACTACACTGTCTTAGTGGAACCCGGCCTCCGTCGCGTCGAAAAGCGCGAAGGAGGCCGGTTGCTCCTTATGAATACCCAAACCGAAGTCTGGCTCCGCGGCCCCGTCTACGGCATCCCGCCGTTGTTGATGCCGGTCGCCCACGCCCTCCTCCAAGCGAAGGAGGACGCCGCGCGCGCCGCCGAAGGGCTCTCCGACGAAGCCCTCTGGACCCGCCCGGGGGGTGCCGCGTCCGCCGGCTTCCATCTGTTTCATATGGCCCAGTCGCTCGACCGGCTCATGACCTACGCGCGCGGGGAGACGCTCACGGATTCGCAGCGGGTCGCACTCGCCCTGGAAAAGAGCGGCGAGATCGATGCCGGCGCCGACGACTTGATCGAGCTGGTGGCGACGTCCGTCGAGCGAGCGCTTCGCCAGCTGCGATGCACCTCCGAGGCCGCGCTCTCCGGCGAGCGCCGGATCGGGCGCTCGATGGTGCCCTCGACGGTCCTGGGCGTTCTGTTCCATGCCGCCGAGCACACCACCCGCCACGCCGGCCAGCTCATCACGACTATCAAAGTCGTCACCGGCCGACACGACCCCCGAGAAGAATAGCGCTGCAACCGTCGCCCCCCGCCCGTACACTCACGGGCCAAGGAGGCTCTCGAATGACTCGGATAGTGGTTCCCGCCCTCACGGCGCTGCTTTGCGCCGCGCCCGCCCTCGCGCAAACCCAGGCGACTGAGAATACGTTCCGGCTCGACGCGATGGAGAACATGCCCAAGGCGAAACTCTCCGACGTGGCGTGGATTGCGGGGTGGTGGGAGGGGACGGGCATCGACGCGCGCGCCGAGGAGGTCTGGAGCGAAGCCGCCGGAGGCGCGATGATGGGGATGTTTCGATTGATCGAAGAGGGCGAGACAGTCTTCTACGAGCTCATGACCATCGCGGAGACCGACGGGAGCCTCACCCTGGTCCTCAAGCACTTCAACGACGATCTCACCGGGTGGGAAGAACACGACGAGGTGGTCGAGTTTCCCCTCGTTCGCTTATCCGACGACGAGGCCGTCTTCGACG
The DNA here is from genome assembly GCA_035620655.1 of Candidatus Krumholzibacteriia bacterium. Taxonomy (GTDB): domain Bacteria; phylum Krumholzibacteriota; class Krumholzibacteriia; order WVZY01; family JAKEHA01; genus JAKEHA01. The sequence goes on along the minus strand of DASPGK010000458.1, from coordinate 8,285 downwards.
GCCTCACCTACCGCCGCAAGGGAGACAAGGGCCTCCACGTGTTCGTGCTCGTGGCCGGCGACGACGGTACCCTCGAGGAGATGGAGTTCACGTACGATCGCGCGAGCGGCCCCCCGGCCGGCAAGGGGCGGCGGTCCCGGTAACAAGTTCTCTCTGGCCGGGTTGCGCCTACTTCCGGTAGGGTGACCCCAAGGAGGATCTCGAAGCCCGAGCCCATGTCCCGACTGGTCACGCTGATCGTTTTGGTGTCGGCGCTTGCGGTTTCCGCCGCATTTCCGCCGCGTTCCTCTCGCCACCCCGGCCCCGCCGACCGCACCGCCGATTCGCTCTTCGACGCCGGCGCGTACGACACCATGCTCGCATTTGTTGGGCGCGAGCTCACGCGCGCGCGGGCCCGCGGCGACTCGCTGGGGGTCGGCCGCATGACCTACGAGCGCGGCCGCGCCCGGCAGATCCTGCGCGTCCCGGGCGGGCTGGCGGATCTCAACCGCGCCCACGCGATCGCCGTCACCGAGAACGACTCCCTGGGGTGGATCAACGCGCTGGGCGTGAAGAGCTTCTTCGCCATGGTCGACGGCCGCCTGGACGAATCGCTGCGCATGAACGCCGAGCGCATTCCGATCGCGAAGGCGATCGGGAACACGCGCAACGAGGCGTGGGGTCACCTGCTGGTCGGCTACGTGAGCCTCCTGCGCGAGAACCTGCCCACCGCGCGTTCCGAGTACGAAATCGCGGCCACGCTCTTTCGCAAAGCCAATCGACCGGCCCAAGAACTCACGGCGTTGATCGGCCTCGCGCGCGTGCTCGAACGCCAGGGCGATGGCGCCGGGACGAAATCGACCTACCAGCGCGCGCTCGTGATCGCTCAGGAACTCGGCGACAAGAGCCAAGAATCCGACGTGTGGAACAACCTCGCGACCATGGAATACGAGCACGGCGACTTGGCGGTCAGCGAGCGCTACTTCCGCCGTGCGTACCTGCTCAAGCGTTCGGTCGATGCCCCCGACATCGACGCCGCGGCCGCGAATGTCGCCGATATCAGCGTCCTGCTCGGCAGCTACTCGGCGGCGGAGTCGGTTCTGGTGGATGCGCTCGCGCGCTCGCGCAAGTGGGGCTACACCTCGGGCGTCCATACCCTATTGTGCGAGCTGGGTAACGTCCGCATGGCGCAAGGGCGCCACACGGGCGCGGTGTCGTGCTACCGGCGCGCGTTGTCGTCGCACGGCTCGATCGAGAATCGCGTCGAAGCGGCGACCGGGCTCGCGGCCGCGTTGACCGCGCAGGGCGACGTCGACGCCGCGAACGCGGCCCTCGACTCCCACTTGGTCGATTTGGGGCGCGTGACGCCCTCGGCATGGCGCGCTGCGGCCTACGTGATGTGGGCGCGCACGCTGCGCGCCGGCGGGAATGTTCCGCGCGCGGGGCGCACCGCGCGCGCGGCCTGGGACGACGCCGCGTCGCGATCGGACACCACGGGAGCCGTGGTGGCTGCGACCGAGCTAGGCATGTGCCTGCGCGAGGCGGGGGAAGTGGAGACGGCGTACGCGTGGTTCCAGCGCGCCCGCGCGATGTTCATCGCGCGCTCGCTGCGCGCGAGCGAGTTTCATCTGCGCGAAGCGCAGCGCGTGTCGCTGGCCGAACCTCTGTTGGAGTTGAGCCCCGTATTGCTCGACTGGCCGCGTGAGGTCAAGCGCGGCGAACGCGAGCGCCGGCTCTTCGACTTCATCCAGGAGATCAAGGCGCGCACCCTGCTCGAGCGGGTTGCCGACCCGCGGCGCGCGCGCGACATCGACCCGAGCTTCTCGATTCCAGCGACCGCGACCGAGATTCAGACCACCGTGCTCCGCCCGGGCGAGTGTCTGGTCGATTTCACATTCGCGGGTCGCAACTTGCTCGCGTTCGCGGTGACCACCGAGGCCCTGCTCATGGTGAGGATCGACAATGCGGACGATATCCAGAAGCACGTGAGCCGCTACCACCGGCTCCTGGCGCAGCGACCGGCCGAGTCCTCCGAGCCGGGCGACGTGCACGCCGCAGCGCGTTCGCTCGGGATGGCGCTCTTCGGCGACGTCGCGCAGCTGGTGGGTCCGTCGACCCGGGTATACGTCGCCACCGACGGATGGCTGGCGGCCCTTCCCGTGGAGACGTTGGTGTGCCCGAGCGACCCCGACGTTCCCATGCTGGTCGCGCGCGACGTGGTGCGGGTGCCGTCGGCCACCATGCTCCGGCTCCAGCGGGGGCGCATCGCGCGCCCGTACGCGACCGGGAACTACGCCTCCGTGCTGGCCGTCGCATCACAAGCGAGCGAACTGCAGGGTGCCCGCCGCGAGATCAACCGGCTGGCGTCGCGCTACCAGAACGTCGAGCGTCTGCGCGCGTCCGACCGCGACGCCTTCATCGAAGCGATCGGGCGCCACGACGTCGTGCACGTGGCTTCGCACGTGCGCGTGGACGCCGAGCGGCCCTGGCACTCCGGAATTCTGATCACCGATGCCGGTCCGAGCGGAGCCGGCGGCGAGCGTGCGGCGGGAGGGCAGGAAACTCCGGCCCCGGGCGGGGTGGCGGAGGCGAGCACCATCGACCCGACCCGGGCGCTTCCGGTCGACCCGTACGCCCGAGCCGCCCAGATCGCCGAAGCACAGAGCGACGCGCGCCTGGTGGTTCTCTCGGGGTGCGAATCGGCGCTCGGGCGGGCGACCCAGGGCGAAGGGGTGCTGGGAGTCGCCGCGGCTTTTTTTGCCGCCGGGGCCCGATCGCTCGTGGCGAGCATCTGGGAGGTCGACGATGCGGTGACCGCCGACCTCATGGAAAGATTCTACGCCCAGCTCTCCGAAGGGAAGTCGGTCGCGGCGGCCCTCCGCGCGGCCCAGCTCGACGTGCGCGAAGACCGCCCGCATCCCTTTTATTGGGCTGGGTTTGTGGTGATCGGGGACGGTGACGTCTCGGTCCGCCTGGGCGAGCAGCCGGCTGGGAAGCGCTACCTCTTCATTGCGCTGATTGCCGCCGTCCTCGGCGTGGTTGCCTGGGTAATAGTGAGGGGGCGCGGTACAATACAGACGTGAATTACCGTGTGATCGCTAAGGGCGTTCTATGTCTCACTCAATGAAGGAAGGCGGCGGGGCTCCGGCCGGCACCCCGGACCGGGACCTGGTCGAGCAGGCCCAGTCGCACCCGAGCAGTGCTGTCGGCCGAGCCGCGGCCGGGGAGCTCTTGCGACGGTACCGACGTCCGGTCTACGTCTGGTGCTTTCGGTACGTCGGCGAGCACGAGCGGGCCCTCGACATGGCCCAAGAGGTGCTCCTCTCTGCGTACCAACGCCTGGGCGAGTTCGAGGGACGCGCCGCCTTTTCGTCCTGGCTGTTCGTGATCGCACGCAATCGCTGCCTGAACGAAATGCGCAACGACGCGCGGCGCGAAGACATCGAGCCCGATTCGTTGGTGGACGACGGGCCCGGTTTCGACGAGCGGCTCGAATCGGAGATGGAGGGTCAGCGACTGTTGGATCTCGCCGCGCGCGTCCTCGATGGAGACGAGCGCAAGGCCATATGGCTCCGGTATTCGGAGCTCTTGCCGGTGGACGAGATCACCACGCTAATGAATTTGGATCACAAGTCGGGCGCGCGGGCACTCCTGCAGCGCGCGCGACGCAAGCTGCGGGCCGCCTGGGAATCGCAATAACGCACGGGCCGGGTGGCTGGCAACGAGGGAGGAGACACGATGGACGCTTGCATCCCCATGGAAGCGCTGGGGACGCTGGATACGCTCGGTCCCGACGATCCTAGGCGGCGACACGTCGAACGCTGCGCGCGATGCAGCGCGATGCTCGTCGCGTACAGGGAGTTCCTTCGCGCCGATGCCCCGCGCAACGCGCACGTTGGCGACGCCGACACGCGCTTGGCAGCCTTCATTAAAGAGCGCATCGAGGGTATCGAAGCGACCGCGGGTGCTCCGCGCAAGCCGCGCGGCCGCTGGTTCGAGATGCCATCCTTTCGATTCGCGGCGGCTGCCGCGGTGATGGTGGTGATCGCGGGAGTCGTGGCCCAGCAGATGCGGGGTCCGGATGAGCCGGTGGTGCGAGGCGAGACGCGCACCGTGGTCACGCTGGACGCACCGCGCGTGCTGGCGGACGGGGCCATCGCGTTGAGCTGGACTTCCGTGCCCGACGCCGATTCGTACCAGGTCGTCCTCTTGCGGGACGATCTTTCGGAGATCGTTCGCACCCCCGCGACGCACGAGCAGTCCCTGACGCTCGATCGCGGCTCGCTCCCGAGCGACGCAACGCGCTGGCAGGTGGCCGCGTTTCGAGAGGGCGCGGTGGCGGCGGAATCGACCCCCGAGGCACTGCCCGAATAACCATCAAGGGCCGAGGAAGCGCTGGAACGACGGGCCGGGCGGTCATCGCCCGGCCCTTTTCTTCGCCGATCATAGGTATTGCCGATCCAACCGTCGTGCGGTATCGTTGGTAACGTCATGAGACACTATCTGCTAGTCGCGGTGCTGCCGGTTCTGCTATCGGCCTGTGACGGCGACCCGGTTCGCCCCGAGAACAAGGCGCCCGTGGTCACGTCGCTTTCGGTCGGGTTGACGGAGGTCTATCAGGGCGACGCCTGCCCGATCGTGTGCGTCGCCTCGGACCCGGACGGCGACCGCCTCACGTACGAATGGACGGTTGGCTCCGGATACCACACCGGCAGCGGCGACGATATCGTCTACGTTCCGACCGCGTGCTGCCTGGGCGGCAACCCGGTCTTCGTCACCGTGCGCGACGGCCGCGGCGGTGTCACGCGCGCCGAGTTGTTCATTAAAGTTACGCCGTAGCCTACTCGTTCGTCTTCTTCTTCTGATTCTTTCGACGCCACTGGTAGGGCGGCTCGAAGGGCGGCTTGGGTCCCTCGTGCGCGGCGCGCAAGATACGGTCCGCCAGGTCCGGGAATCCGTTGTCGCCGAAGTGGCTCACATTCTCGTACGCCAGCCCCATCTGCAAGAGCTTCACTCCCAATAGCTCTCCATCGACGAATACGTGCGCCAGGCGGCGCCGGTAGATATCGCGGCCGTCGTACGCGATTTCGACTCGGTGCGCGCGCGTGATGAGTGCCTGCGTCGACTCGGCGGCCGCACGCCCGTACGGTTGATCCTCGAAGATGCCGACATCGGGCTCGGCCACCTCGGGGGTGTCGATGCCCAAGACGCGAATTGGCTCGCGGCGATACAAGAAGGTGTCGCCGTCGTCGAACTCGATCTGGGCGACGTCGACGACTTGGGCGTGGTGGTAGGAAGCGTGGGCGTCCGCGCTGCCGTGATCGCGGCGACAGCCGCCCCCCCCCGCGACCGCAACCGCGAGCCAGGCCATGGGGCGAAGAATGGCGAGTTGCATGCGGCGAATCATCGTCGATTCCGATGGTGCCTCGCAACGGCTTCGCGCGGCCCGTTTTCCCCATGGGGCGGGCAGGCTCGACGGTCGGTGCTGGCGGTAGCGGACCGGGTGCTCGTCTGTTATACTGCCTTCGTGGCCACGGACCGCGGCCACAGGAGCAACATGCCGCGCAGCGACATTACCGTCCGCATCGCCGGCGAAGGCGGCGAGGGCGTCATTAGTACTGCGGAGATTCTGACCCGCGCCGCCGTCGATTCGGGCCTCGATATCTTCACGTTCCGTTCCTATCCCGCCGAGATCAAGGGGGGCCTCGCGATGATGCAGGTGCGCATGAGCACCTCGCCGGTGGGGTCCATCGGCCGCGACGCCGACGTGCTCATGGCGTTCAACCAGGAGGCCTTCGACGTGTGGGCCGAGCGGATGACCCCGGGTGGGATGCTTCTCTACGATCCCAAGCACTGCGTCGTTCCCGAGAGCTTCCCCCACGCGCGCATCGAAGTCCCGCTCCACGAGACCGCGATGAAAGAGACGGGCGCGCGCCTCGCGAAGAACATCGTGGCGCTCGCGGCGCTGGTGGGTGCCATCGACATTCCCCCCAACAGCGCGCGCGACCTCATCGCGAAGCAGTTCAAGCGCAAAGGCGACGACGTCGTCGCCACCAACTTGAAGGCCTTCGATGCGGGGCTCTCGCTATTGAACGGCGACGGCCGCTTGGCGGTACTCAAGCTCGCGCGCCCGTCCACGCAGGGAAAGAAGAGCGGGCGCGTCGTGCTGTCGGGCAATCAATCATTGAGTCTGGGCGCGATCGCGGGCGGCTGCCGCTACGTGGCCGGTTACCCGATCACGCCCGCCACCCAGGTGCTCGAGTTCATGATGAAGCACCTGCCCGCGTTCGGCGGAAACGTCCTCCAAGCCGAAGACGAGATCGCGGCCATTGCGTCGTGTCTGGGGGCGTCGTTCGCTGGCGTGCGCGCCATGACCGCGACGTCGGGCCCGGGGTTGTGCCTCATGAGCGAGTTGATCGGCATGGCGTCGATGTCGGAATTGCCCGTCGTCATCGTCGACGTGATGCGCAGCGGTCCCGGCACCGGCATGCCCACCAAGACCGAGCAGGCGGATCTCATGTATGCGATCCACGGAAGTGCCGGTGAATCGCCGCGCATCGTGATCGCGGCCACCAGCATCGAGGATTGTTTCCACCAGGCCATTCGCGCCTTCAATCTGTCCGAGCGCTACCAGATGCCGGTGATCCTGTTGAGCGACCAATCGATGGGCTACCGCACTATGACCATGGATACGCCCGACCTGGCCGCGATTCGTCTCGATGCCCGGGCCCATCCGCCCGCCGAATCGATCGCGGATTACCTGCGATTCGAGGACACGGAGAGCGGCGTCTCGCCGATCGCGATCCCGGGAACGGCGGGCGGCATGTTCGTGACCACCGGCCTCGAGCACGACGAGCACGGCCTTGCCACCTACACGCCGGAGAATCGCGAGCGTATGACCAGCAAGCGCTACCGCAAGATGGACACGCTCGCGAGCGAGCTCGTCGAGCGTGGCGATGGCGTCTACGACGACGCCGGGAAGGCCGACATCGGCGTCATCGGCTGGGGTTCCACCGAGGGTACGATTCGCGAAGCGATCGGGCGGCTGCGCGCCGACGGTGCCCGCATCGCGCACTTCCATCCCAAGGTTCTCAACCCGCTTCCGGTGGCGACCGTCGAGAAGTTTCTCGCACCGCTCAAGAAAGTCGTCGTGCTGGAAGAGAATCACACCGCGCAGCTCGCGCAGCACCTGCGCGCGCACGTCGCCTTCAACGGCACCGAGATCGTCACCGTCAACCAGTGCACGGGTCTCCCGTTCACCGCCGACGAAGTCGTGGCGGCGCTCGGGAGCAATCTATAAAGGAATCCGCATCATGAACGAAGCCGTCGCCCTCAAGGCCAAGGATTACAAGAACGACGTCGAGCCGGTTTGGTGTCCCGGGTGCGGTGATTTCGGCGACCTGGCCGCGTTCACCCAGGCGCTGGCCTCGCTGCAATTCGACCCCAAGGACATCTGCATGGTGTCGGGCATCGGGTGCTCGGGGCGCTTCTCCCACTTCGTCAAGTGCTACGCGTACCACACCGCGCACGGCCGCGCGCTCCCGACCGCGATCGGCGTCAAGGCGGCCAACCCGAATCTGCACGTGTTCGTGGTGGGCGGCGACGGAGACGGCTTTTCGATCGGCGGCGGCCACATCCCGCACGCGGCGCGCCGCAACCCCGACATCACGTACATGATCATCGACAACGGCATCTACGGCCTCACCAAGGGGCAGGTCTCGCCGACCTCGCCGGAAGGCATGGTTTCGGGCACTACCCCGTTCGGACTCGAGGACCCGCCGCTCGACCCCCTGCCGATGCTCCTGTCCTACGGCGTGAGCTTCGTCGCGCGCGGTTTTTCGTCCGATGTCAAGCAGGTGTCGAAGCTCGTGCAAGCGGCGGTCGCGCACCGGGGATTCTCGATCGTCCATTTGGTTTCGCCCTGCCCGACGTTCAATCAGGTGATCACGTTCGATTTCATGAAGGAACGGGTCGCACCGATCCCCGACGACCACGATCCCACGAGCATCGACGCGGCCCTCGGCCTGGCGTTGAACCGGGAGCGTTTCTTCACGGGCGTGTTCTACCGCAACGAGAGCCTGCCGACAATGCAGCAAAAGCTCGAGCACCAGCAAAGGCTCACGATGGACCACCAGCCCCGGTCGCTCGAGAAGCTCTTCGCCCAGTTCTAGGCCGGGAATTCCGCATTCATTCCGCGGTGGCGAAGCACCCGACACGTCGCGTATCCATGGAGCGACGTGAAGGAGGAGCCATGTCGATTTCGTACACGTTTCTATCGTCACCGTTCGGAAAAGTCCTCGTCGCTT
>DASPGK010000457.1:0-4242 GCA_035620655.1 Candidatus Krumholzibacteriia bacterium | reverse complement strand
CCGGTGAATCCACCTTGGGTGCCGCTGATCTTGTACTGAGACTTCACCATCCCGTTGGCCTGGAGGTTGAGAATCCACACCGCACCGCGATCGGTACCGCCATCGTCGTCTCGCGTCGCCGAAACGGCGATGTCTTCGACGCCGTCGCCGTCGATATCACCGAGCGCGGTGCTGTAGAACCCGAACCAGTCGCCGTCGCTCAGCCCTCCGGTAAAACCGCCGAAGCGGTCGCTGATCTTCTGGTGCGATTTCACGGTCCCGTTGGCGTTGAGGAACAGGATCCAGACCGCGCCGCGGTCGACCCCATCGACAACGTAACTGGGCGAGTCGTCGTCGAGGCGGGCACCCACCGCGAGGTCCATCACGCCGTCGTCGTCGAGGTCGCCGATCGCCGTGACGGAAACACCGAACTCGTCCCAGAAATCCAGATCGCCGGTGAAGCCGCCCAGCCCCATGCCTATCTTGACGTGCGACTTGACGGTGCCGTCGGCGTTGAGAAGTAGGACGTACGCGGCTCCAAACCGATCTCCGTAGAAGTCGTCCAGGTACGCGCCGACTGCGATATCGGCGACGCCGTCGCCGTCGAGGTCGCCCAACGGCGTCACTCCGATGCCGAAGCGATCGTCGTCGTTGAGCGGCGCAATGAAGTTCCCGGCTGTGTCGCTGATCTTCTGGTGCGACTTGACGCTGGCCTGAACGGACAACGTCGAAACCGTGAAAGCGAGCGAGGCGGTGAGCGAAAAGGCGAGACCGCGGCGAGATGAACCGGTCATGGCGCTTCCTTCCTGCCCCGTGAGGGGATGCCGGTCGCGTCGGAGGGACGACCGGACGATGTCGGTCAGCGGCGCGCTTATTCTATCGCGAACCAGGGGCGCGACACAAGCGTGCGTTTCTTACGCAAGCAGCACGATCGCGACCACGATCGCCAAGACGATTCGATAATAGGCGAACACGTCGAGCCCGCGGCGGCGGAGATAATCGAGCAGAAATCGAATCACGAGCCAGCCCGCGACGGCGGACGTCGCCACACCGACCGCGAGCACCGCGAGCTGCGCGGACGTGATCGACTGGCCCGCCAGGTCGAGCGCTTTCTTGGCCCCCGCGGCCAGCATCAGCGGCGAGGCCATCAGGAACGAGAAGCGCGCCGCCTGGTCGCGGCGCAGCCCGCACATCATCCCGACCACGATGGTGATGCCGGAGCGCGACACCCCGGGGATCAATGCGAGCGATTGCGCCGCGCCGATCGCCACCGCCTGCCCAAGCGAGAGCGCTTGCATCTCGCCATCGTGACGGAAGCGCCGCTCGACCCACAGAAACAGAAACGCGCCCAGGAGCAGTGTCACGACGATCACGGACGGGTTCCGGAAGTAGCCCTCGATTGCCTTCTCGAAGAAAAATCCCACCAAGCCGGCCGGCACGCACGCCGCGATGATGTACCACGCGAGTCGTCCGGCGGGGTCGGCGGGGCCGCTCCGGCGCGCGACGCTCCCCAGAAAACCGCGCGCGAGCGCGCGCAGATCGCCCCAGAAATAGACCACGACCGCGAGCAGCGTCCCGATGTGAAGGGCGACGTCGAAGGTGAGTCCGTCGACGGCCTCGAAGTCCAGCACGTGGCGCGCGAGGATCAAATGCGCCGACGACGAGATGGGCAGGAATTCGGTGACGGCCTGCACCAGGCCGAGGATGGCGGCGAGCACGATGTCGGGCATGCGGTCTCCGTTCGTGTATCTATCCGCGCGGGGTCACGTCGCGCACGAACGCGGCCGGGTCCGACGGCGACACCACGATGATGCGGTCCGCGAAGCGCAGGATCACGGTGCGGGACGGGTCGGTGACGTACGCGCGGTAGCGCCCGAGTTGGGGGCTTCGAAACCAGCCGGTGAAGGAAAACAAGCCGCCGTTCCCGAACAACCGAATGCTGCCGCGCAGCGCGTCGGGGTCGATCGCAGCCGACTGCAGTCGAGCGCGCTCGAAGCGGCTGCTCCACAGCGGTCGCTGCACGACGATCTCGTCGGCGGTGACGACGTAGCCGCGCACCATGAACAGGGCCGCGATCACGACCACGAGCATGGGGAGCGCGGCGGCGGCGCGCACGACGCCTTCGGTCTCAGGAATGCTGCGCACATTGAGCCCCACCCCGACCGACACGCCGACGCAGATCAGGGTCGAGAACGCGGTCAACCCGATCAGGAGCTTTCCCCACGGTGCAGAGTAACTCTTCACGACGCCTCCGTTCCGATCTCGACCAGCACGTGGCCGAAAGCGACTTGCTCCCCGACCCGACAGTTGATCTTGCGCACCACGCCATCGATGGGCGATGCGATCTCGTTGTGCATCTTCATCGACTCGAGCACGACCAGCGGCTGCCCGGAACGAACACGGTCACCCTCGGAAACGTGGATACCGATGATCGAGCCCGGCATGGGGGCTTCGAGGCGTCCGTCGCCGTGGCGCCCGGCCGCACCCGCGGGGCGGTCGGCGTCGACCAGATCCCGCGCCTGCACATAGGAGTGGGCGCCGATCGAGAGTTCGATCCCCTCGCGCCCGCTCGTCACGCGCGCCACGTGCGACTCGTTGCCCACGATGAACGCAATCCCCTCGGCGACACGCGCGACCTCGCGCACGTCGTAGCGACGTCCGTCCACGGTGACGACGAATCCGTCCTTGCTTCGCGCCACGCTCACAGCTCGGCTCACGCCGTCGATGGTGATGGTCGCCATGCTAGCTCGCCCGTCCGATCTCCCACGAACCCGTCGTCTCCCACGGCGACGGCGCGTCGTCGTCGTTGGTCGCCGCGTGCGTCGCGCGCGCGCCGCGCCCGGATCCCGACTCGGCCGCGAGCGCGGCGGCGATGAACGCGAGGTCGGGGACGTCGGCCTTGGCCGGCTCCAGCAAGTCGGTCGCGTGCTCGTCGAGAAACGCGGTATCCACCTTGGCCGCGACGAAACTGGGGTGGCGGAGAATTCGTTTGTGGAGGTCGACGCTGGTCGCGACACCTTGCACGACGTATTCGTCGAGCGCGCGCAGCATGCGTCGCCGCGCGACCTCGCGGGTCTCGCCGAACGCGACCAGCTTGGCGAGAATGGGGTCGTAGTGCGACGTCACTTCCCATCCCTGGTACACGCCGCTGTCGACGCGAACCCCCGGTCCCGCCGGCTCGCGCAAGAGCGAGATGACGCCGCACGACGGAATGAAGTGCTTGCGCTCGTCCTCGGCGTAGATGCGACACTCGATCGCGTGTCCGCGCTGGCCGATGTCCTTCTGCTCGAAGGCGAGCGCTTCGCCGCGCGCGATACGGAGCTGCCACTGCACCAAGTCGATCCCGGTCGTGCACTCGGTGATCGGGTGCTCCACCTGGATGCGCGTGTTCATCTCGAGGAAGTAGAACGCCCCCCGCGCCTCGTCGTAGAGGAACTCGACGGTCCCCGCGCCCACGTAGTCCACGGCGGCGGCCGCCCGCACCGCCGAGCCCCCCATCTCCTCGCGCTGCTCCGGGGTCAGGACGGGGGAAGGCGCTTCTTCGACGAGCTTCTGGTGCCGGCGCTGGATCGAGCACTCGCGCTCTCCCAGGTGCAGCACGCGGCCGTGCCGGTCCCCGAGCACCTGGATCTCGACGTGCCTGGGGCGGTCGAGGAAGCGCTCCAGGTAGACCGAGCCGTCGCCGAACGCGGCCAACGCCTCGCGGCTCGCGGCCTCGAAGGCGCGCCCGAGCTCGGACCCGCTCCGCACCACGCGCATCCCCTTGCCGCCGCCCCCCGCCGCCGCCTTGAGCAGGACCGGAAAGCCGATCTCCTCCGCCGCTCGGGCCGCCGCTCCCGGGTCGGCGAGCGCGTCGACGACGCCCGGGACGATCGGCACACCCGCGGCGTGCATGCGCCGGCGCGCTTCGGTCTTGTCGCCCATCGCGGCGAGCGTCGCGGGAGCGGGACCGACGAAGACGAGCCCGGCGTCTTCGACGGCGCGCGCGAAGACCTCGCGCTCGGAGAGGAAGCCGTATCCCGGGTGCACCGCTTCCGCGCCCGACTTTCGCGCGGCGCCCAACAGGCTATCGATGCGCAGGTAGCTCTCGGACGAAGGGGGCGGCCCGATCCGGTGGGCCTCGTCGGCCTCGAGGACGTGCGGGGCGAGGCGGTCGGCGTCCGAATAGACCGCGACCGACCGGATGCCCATTTCCCGGCAGGCGCGCACGACACGGAGCGCGATCTCCCCCCGATTGGCGACCAACAGCGTCTTGAACAAAGA
>DASPGK010000456.1:0-4527 GCA_035620655.1 Candidatus Krumholzibacteriia bacterium | reverse complement strand
ACCTGTCGCCGTATCTTCTGTCCGACGCGGTGGCGTCGCGCGCGCTGCGCGGCCGGGTGGTTCTGGGCGACATGCGGGTGCTGCCGTTTCGGGATGGTGCCGTCGGAGCCGTGGTCAACATGTTCACGAGCTTCGGCTACTTCGAGACCGACCTTGACAACGTGCGCGTCATGCACGAAGCCGCGCGCGTGATGACGCCGGGAGGCGTGTTCCTGATGGATTTTCTGAACGCGGACGCGCTGGCGCAGGAACTGCGCGACGGAAAGCCGACCGAACGCCGCGAGCGGGACGCGGTCGTGGAAGAGCGGCGCGAGATCGTGGACGATGGCCGCGTACTGGTCAAGCACGTGCGCGTGCGGGTCGACGCCCGGGAGCCGGTCGAGTACCACGAGCGCCTGCGCCTGTACCGACACCACGACCTGGTGGCGATGGCGGAGACCTCCGGGCTGGTAGCGCGAGCCGTGTACGGGGACTACGCCCTCACGTCGTACGATGCGCGTACGTCGCCGCGCGTCATCATGGTGTGCGCCAAGCCGGGGGGAAACGCGTGAGCGCCCTTCGCGCCGAGGTCCCGATCGACCGCCTTCCCGGCACGACGACCCTGTTTCGCGACTTCGTCGCGCGCGCCGACGCGCCCGTTCATCGGCGCCTGCGAGGGTTTCGCGCGCAGGACGAGGCGTGGCGCCACGTCCTGGGCACCGCGCGCGGCGTGGACGCGCGCCTGGTCGAGCGCATGGCGGCGGAGAATCAGGCACTGGGGGCATCGCGCGAAACGATCGAGCGCGTGCGCGGGCTCGCCGACGGGCGCACGCGCGCGGTGATTACGGGTCAGCAGCCGGGCGTGGCCGGCGGCCCGCTCTTGTCGCTGTACAAGGCCGCGAGCGCGGTGGCCCTGGCCCGCGAGATCGAGGTGCGCTGGAAGACTCCGTGCGTGGCGGTGTTCTGGCTGGGCAGCGACGACGACGACTTCGCCGAGATTCGCGACCTGTTCCTGGTGAGCGATACGCTTTCGGTGGTCGGCGTGAGTCTCGACGGCACGGCACACGCACCCGGCCGGCGCGTGGGGGACGTGGCGGGCACGGCGGTCGCGCGTTCCTGGGACGCGGTGAGCCCCTTCCTGCCCAAGGGCGACTCCGCGGCCCGCATCGACGCGATCGTGCGCGGCGGCGACGATCTGGGGCGCATCGCGGCGCGCGTCCTGATGGAGCTCGCGCACGGTAGCATCGCGGTGATCGACGGCCGCGAGCCGCTGCTTCGGGATTCCGCGCGCACGACGATCCTCGAGTTCTTCGACCGCGAGGACGCGATCCGCGGCCTGGTCGTGGCTGGCGGCGACGCGCTCTTGGCCGACGGATACCACGCCCAGCTCGATTCCAGTTCGGACTCGGGGCTGTTCTTGGTTCGCGAGGGCACGCGGCAACGGATTCCCGCCGAGGCGCGCGCGACCGCTCGCGCGGCGTTCGCGCACGACGTCGGGGCGGCTTCACCCGGCGTGGTGGCGCGCAATCTGATCCAGGACTCGGTATTCGCACCGGTGGCGGTGGTGCTGGGACCGGCGGAGATCGCGTACCGCGCCCAGCTCGCGCGCGTGTACGACATCATGGGGGTCGACACGCCCGTGGTGTTTCCGCGCCTGGGTGCGACCTTCGTTCCGCCGGCGGTCGCCGAGGCCGTGGAGCGGAGCGGGACCGACGCCACCCTGCTGGCCACCGACCCGTCCGAATGGGTCGTCCGCGTGATGCGCTCGCTCGAGAGTCCGCGCGCCGCCGAAGCGGCGCGCGCCTTCGAGGGCGCGTTTCGCGCCGACGCGGCACGCTTCATCGAGTCCGCGTCGGGACGATTGGACCCGCGCGCGAGGGAGAAGCTCGAGCGGCGCGTGGCGGATCTCGCCAACCGCGTGGCGAGTGTCGCGCAGGGCGCGGTCGAGCAGGACGCGCTCGCGGGCGCATCGCAGTGGCCGTGGCTGGCGCGTGCGTCCGACCTGTTCGCGCGCGACGGCGCGCCGCAAGAGCGCTTCCTTTCCGCGCTGGTGCCGCAGACGTTCCACGACCACGACGCGTGGGGGCTCGTGCTCGAGGTGGCCAGCGACCACGTGCGCGACGCGTTAGACGGCACGGTTCTCCATCGTGTATATTCGCGGTAGCATGCGAGTACTGGCCATCGGCATCCACCCCGACGACGTCGAGATCGGCTGCGGCGGGACCGTCGCGCTGCTCGCGCGTCGCGGCGACGAGGTCGCCGTGCTCGACTTGACGCGCGGGGAATCGTCGACCAACGGGACGCCGGAGGAGCGCGCGCGCGAAGCGGCCGAGGCCGCGCGTACCCTGGGGGTGGCGCGCCGCTTCAACGCCGCGCTGCCGGATACCGGGCTGCGCTCCGAGGAGCCCGATCAGGTGCGCGCCATCGTGCGGTTCATTCGAGCCGAGCGCCCCCACGTACTCTTGATCCCCAACGCCGACGACCCCCACCCCGACCACGCGGCGGGCGGGCTGCTGTCCCGCCACGCGCTCTTTCTCGCCAACGTGAACGGTTACCTGACCGAGGAGGGGAAGCGGCGTCAGGAGCGCTGGCGCGTGCCGCGGGCACTCCTGTACGGCGGGCGCAAGGAAGTGCGCGCGGACCTCGTCGTCGACATCACCCCCGTCCACGAGGCCAAGCTGGCCGCCATTCGCGCCCACGCGAGCCAAGTCGGGGGCGGCGAGGGGACGCTCGCAACGCCGCTCACCGACCCGCGTTTCCTGTCCGTGATCGAGGCGCGCGACCGTATCGCGGGCCGCAAGGTCGGGGCGACCTTCGGCGAGGCCTTCGAATTGCTCGCTCCCCTGGCAGTCACCGACTTCACGGCGCTGGTCCCGCCCGGGACGTGACGCCGGTGCCTCCTCTCAAGGTCGGCATCGTGTGCTACCCGACGCTGGGGGGAAGCGGGGTGGTCGCCACCGAGCTCGGCAAGTCGCTGGCGAAGCTCGGCAACGAGGTGCACTTCATCACCACCGGACATCCCTCGCGCTTGTCGGGCTACGACGAGCGCGTCTACCTGCACAAGGTCGTCACGGGCGAGTACCCGCTGTTCCAGCAGTACGCCCCCTATTCGTTGAGCCTCGCCGTCAAGATTCGGGAGGTGGCCGAGCAGTACCGGCTCGACCTGGTGCACGTCCATTACGCCATCCCGCACGCGGCGTCCGCGTTCCTGGCCAAGGAAATGCTCAAGCCCCGGCGCCTGCCCACCATGACAACGCTGCACGGGACCGACATCACACTCGTGGGCATGATGCCGTCGTACTACGAGATCACGCGCTTCAGCATCGAGAAGAGCGACGCGGTGACGGCCGTCTCGGAGTTTCTGCGCCGCGAGACCGTGCGCGAGTTCCACATCGAGCACCCGATCGAAGTGATCCACAATTTCGTCGATACGGAACTGTTCCGTCTCGAGGAGCAACCGTGCGCGGCGCGCGCACGCCTGTCCCCGCGCGGCGAGCGCGTGCTGATGCACATTTCCAACTTTCGCAAGGTCAAGAACCTCCCCATCGTGCTGCAGGTGTTCGACGAGATCCGCAAGCACGTACCGGCGCGGCTGGCGCTGGTGGGCGACGGGCCCGAGCGCGAGGCCACCGAGCGCCAGGCCGAGGAGATGGGGATCGCGGACCGGGTCGACTTCCTGGGCGATCAAGAGTCGGTGTCGGACATCCTCCCGGCCGCGGACGTGTTCCTCCTGCCCAGCCAGCACGAAAGCTTCGGGCTGGCCGCGCTGGAAGCGATGGCGTGCGGGGTGCCGGTGGTGGGATCGCGCATCGGAGGGCTCCCGGAAGTGATCGTGCACGAAGAGACCGGTTACCTGTGCGACCCGACCGACGTGCCCTGCATGACCGCGATCGTGATGGGGCTGTTGCGCAACGAGGAGCTGCGCCGGTCGATCGGACGAGCGGCGCGGGCCCGGGCCGAGCGCGAGTTCAACCGCGACCTGATCGTCGGTCGTTACGTGGACGCTTACCGTCGGCTGGTGGGGTCGTGAGCTCCGAGTTCTGGGAAGCGGTCGAGCGGATTAGAGCCGGCGACGCCCGCTACGCGCGCGATGCCTACGCGTTCGTCATGGACTCGCTCGACTACACCATGCGCGCGGTGGGGGAGCGCCGCCACGTATCCGCGGCCGAGCTGGTGCGCGGGCTGTGCGACCATGCCAGGCAGCGCTTCGGATTGTTCGCCTACACGGTGTTCGCCAAGTGGGGGCTCGCGTCCAGCGACGACGTCGGCGAGATCGTGTTCCAGTTGATCGACGCCGGCATCCTCTCGCGCCAGGAAAGCGACTCGCGCGCCGACTTCGACGGCGTGGTCGACTTTCGCGACGCGCTGGAGGCGTCCTCGCTGGAAGGCGAGGGCTAGCCCGCTAACCCGGCGGCCACGCGAATCCCCGTCCGCCGAGCACGTGCAGATGGATGTGGAACACCGACTGCCCAGCCCCCGCGTGGGTGTTCATGACCAGCCGATAGCCCGATTCCGCCACCCCCATCTCGGCCGCGACCCCGCGCGCCG
>DASPGK010000455.1:0-6977 GCA_035620655.1 Candidatus Krumholzibacteriia bacterium | reverse complement strand
CGACCAGGCCAGGAGTTCCTTGGAGTCCAGCGCCACCCTGTAACCCAACCGGCCGTCTTGGACCGAGATGGTGGCGCGACCTGGAGTGGCCGCGGTCGGGGGTAGATTGGCAATCGATGTGCCACGCACGATGTGGATTTTGAGGCGTCCGTATGCGGAAGAAGCGGGAATAGTCGCCCCCTCGCGCGCCGCAATCGGAACGATCGCGCGAGGCGTTTTCGGGAACACCGCGGCGCCCCGTGGACGATTCTGCGAACGGGTGCGTCGCTTTCGCGTGGGAGCGGGCGGGTCCTCAGGATCGATTAGAACAATACCGACAGCCCCGCCGTCAGCGACCAGTTCCCGACGCGCTGCGCTTGCGGCCCGGCTTCGACTTGTCCCTCGGCCAGCAGGCGAAACGTCGGGGTCCATTGGTAGCCCAGGCCCGCGAAGACGAGGGTGCGTTCCGCGCCGCCGTCGTACCAGTGGAACATGACGCCGCCGCGCAGGTCGCTGTTCTCGCCCAGATCGAGGTCGGTGCCGGCGGTCGCGCGCAGGTGGTTGGCGGGGCTGGTGTCGGGGGTGTAGCGCCACTCGTCGAAGCGGTTCATCCACTCGTAGCCCACGACGACGAAGGGCTGCATGGCCCCGACCGAGTCGACGAATCCGACCGACGCGTTGACATCCAGCGTTTGCGAGGAATAGGGAAAGAAGCGGCGATTCCCGGTGCCGGTCCCGACGGTACCCAGGAGCGAAAGCGCGCGCCCGTTCGAACCCCACACCCGCGCGCGGGCGCGCAGGAACAGGTCGCCCGGGCCCGATTCGATGCCGTCGGGCGCGCTCACCGACACGAACGGCATCTCGACCGCAAACAGGAACCACGAGCGCGCGGGAAACGCGCCCAGGACGCGGAACAGGGTCGCGTCCACGCCGCCGCCGGCCCCGATCTCGAGGGTGCCGCGCACGACCGTTCTCTGGGGGGAAACGAGAAGGGCCGACTCCGTGGCGGCGTTTTCGTAAACGCCGGCGGCGTCGGCCCGAATCGATAATACCGCGGTGGCGATCGCGCACGCGAACGCCGTCCAACGGCTATGGTGCATCACGAACCCCGGAGGCGCCGCTAGTGAACGACGCCCTCGAGGAGTTGGACACGCCCCTGTCGGATGAACTGGACCCAGATCGTGCGGCGATTGCCCGGGAGCTTGTCTTTCGCGACGACTTTGCCGAAGTCGTTCCAGGACCGGTGGTGCAACACCTCACCGATCTGGTACTCCTGGTCTTCGGCGTATTCCTTCGCGTGCTCGACGTCGAGATCCTCCAGCGCAAACTTCTGCTCGTCCGGCACCCGATCTTCGACATCGGTCAAGTCTTCCTTGGGCATGTAGGGAAGGAATCCCTGGCAGCCCGGACACTTGAGCCAGAGCACGTCTTCCGTGCTCCCCTGCTTAATGACGTCCATGTCGAAGTCGGCCTTGCAGACCGAGCAATGCTGTCGAATCGTACTCGTCGTCTCGCTGGGCATTATCACCGTGCGACCGTCCATCAAGAGATGATGACGCGGCAGCAGTCCTCCGCATCGTGCTTCGTCACGTACCGCGATCCGCACAACGGACACGGATACCCATCCAACCGCCCATCACGCTCTGCCTTCCGCAGGAGCTGTACGTACTTCACGTACTCCTTGTCCTTCATGAGCACCCCGTTCTTGTCCCGCTTTTCCATGCCCAACTCCTCCGCGTTGAGGTGAAAAAACCAGGCATCCGCCTAAACCGTTAATAATGGCCGGGATACACAGGATGCTGTGTCCTGACGTGCCCAGGGTACAATATCTTGCGGCAACCCTAGGGGAAGCCACAAGAGGCCGTCAAGCAAAAACTGCGGAAGAATCAGCACTCATGGACAACTAACAGAGTCGTCGTGCGGCAACATCGACGCATGGAATATATCCACGCATCGCGCATCGCGCAAGGCGGCGAATTTTCCTACGCGGCGTGGTGGCGCGGCGCGCGGCTCCGCTAGCGCAGCGCGGAATCGAGGTCGGCTTGCAAATCGGCGACGTCTTCGATGCCGACCGAGATGCGCACCAGCCCCGGTGTCACGCCGAGCTTGGCGCGATCCCCTTCGGGAACGCTGCCGTGCGTCATCGACGCGGGGTGGCTGATCAAACTCTCGACCCCGCCCAAGCTCTCCGCGAGCGTGAACAATCTCACGGATCGCAGCACGCGATCGGCGCGCTCGAGCGAGCCCACGTCGAACGAGATGATGGCGCCAAAACCGCGCGCCTGCTTCTTCGCGAGCTCGTGGTGCGGGTGATCGGGGAGGCCCGGGTAGTTGACACTCGCGAGACCCTTGTGGCCCGCGAGGAAGCGCGCCAGGACGCGCGCGTTCTCTTCGTGCTGGCGCATGCGCACCGCGAGGGTCTTGGTGCCGCGCAAGGCGAGGAAGCAATCCATCGGCCCCGGCACCGCGCCCACGGCGTTCTGCAGGAAGCGAAGCCGCTGCGCCATGGCGTCGTCGTTCAGGACCACGATGCCGCCCACCATGTCGCTGTGGCCGTTCAAGAACTTGGTCGTGCTGTGCACCACCAGATCCGCGCCCAATTCGATCGGGGTCTGCAGGTAGGGGCTCATGAAGGTGTTGTCGACGCACACCCGCGCGCCGATGGCGTGCGCCATGTCCGCGACCGCGCGGATGTCGGTGACGCGTAGCATCGGGTTGGTGGGCGATTCGAGATAGACCAGCTTGGTCCTGGGGGTCAGGGCGCGCTCGACTTCGCGCAGGTCGGCCGAGTCGACGAAGCGGAACACCAGGCCGTACTGCTGCAGGACCATCGCGAACAGCCGATAGGTGCCGCCGTAGACGTTGTGCGTGACGACGATCTCGTCGCCGGGGCCGAACAAGCGCAGGATGGTGTCGGTCGCGGCCATGCCGGACGAATACGCCAGTCCGTGCTTCGCGCGCTCCAGTGCCGCCACGTTGCGCTCCAGCGCTTCGCGGGTGGGATTCTGGGTGCGCCCGTACTCGTAACCGCGGTGCTTTCCGATGCCGTCCTGCTGGTAGGTCGAGGTCTGGAAGATCGGCGTGATGACAGCGCCGGTCTTCTCGTCGGACGATTGCCCGGCGTGGACGCAATCCGTGTAGAATCCCATGTTTCTCCTATCGAAACGGTGCTACTTGCCCGAGAGCCCGTGCTCGGCGAGCCACGGTTCCGAGTGCACCTTGCTCAAGTAGCGCTCGCCCGTGTCGGGGATGAGCACCACCATGATCTTGTCGGCGTCGAGGTCGCGCGCCACTTGCAGCGCCCCCACCAGCACCGCCCCCGACGAGCTGCCCACCAGCAGCCCCTCTTCGCGCGCGAGCCGCCGCGTCATGATCAGCGACTCGCGGTCGCCCACCTGGATCATATCGTCGACGTACTGGAACTGGCACGTGCTGGGAACGAAATCCTCGCCGATGCCATCGACCAGGTACTGGTGCGCCTCGATCAGTTCCCTGGTATGGAAATAGTGCGTAAGCAGGCTGCCCACCGGATCGACGCCGATTACCTTGACCTTGGGGTTCTGCTCTTTCAGATAGCGCCCGGTGCCGCTGATGGTTCCGCCCGTCCCCACGCCTGCCACGAAATAGTCGATCTCGCCTTCGGTGTCCTTCCAGATCTCGGGTCCGGTCGAGCGGTAGTGCGCATCCGGATTCATCGGGTTCTGGTACTGGTTGCCAAGGATCGCGTTGGGCCGCTCCTTCACCAGGCGCTTCGCCACCGAGTAGTAGCTCTCGGGCGATTCCGGCGCCACGTTGGTCGGGCAGCGAATCACTTCCGCGCCGTACGCCTTGAGCATGTACTCCTTCTCGAGCGGGACTTTGTCCGGCATCGTGAACACGCATTGGTATCCCAGGATCGAAGCGGCGAGTGCCAACCCGAGTCCGGTGTTACCCGACGTGCACTCGACGATGGTGCCGCCCGGCTTGAGCGTCCCCTTCTCGGCCTCGGCCCGGATCATATGGATGCCGATGCGGTCTTTGACGCTCCCGCCGGGGTTGAACTGCTCGAGCTTGGCGAGCACGGTGCACGCCACGCCTTCGGTCACGCGATTCAATTTGATCAGCGGCGTGTTGCCGATGGTATCGAGGACGGTTTCCGCGTAGTTGACGTGGCGCAGTCGATCGCTCATGCGGTCCTTGCGGCACACGGGCGTGCGCCTGCCTCCTTGGGTCGTTGGGTAGTATGCGGGATGGGCGTCGGGGCTCGCGATTGCGGCGGCGAGCCCGCTGGCTTCTCGCCCTGGTATATCACATCGGTCGTGCCGACGCAAACGCGCCGCGGCTGCACGACGCACGCCGGCCAGGCGCGTCAGCGGAGCATCACGATCTTGCGGACGGCCTCTTCTTCGCCCGACTTGACGCGCAGGAAGTAAATGCCGGAGGGTGCCGCCGTGCCGTCTTGGTACGTGCCGTCCCATCGCATCGTGATCACCGAATTGAGCTCGCTCGTGGTCTTGAGCGTACGCACCAACTGCCCGCGCACGTTGTACACGCGAATGTCGACCGCGGTCGGAATGGGTGCCTGGCCGAACGACGTATCCTCGAACGACGCGGGCACGGCGACCGAGAAGGTGACGCTGCCGCGCGTCGGGTTGGGCGCCACGTCGGAGACGATATCGACCAGTCCCAGCATCGCGGTCTGCGCCACGATCTTGGACTGCGAGCGGTACTCGCGCGTACCGCCTTCGTACGGCAAATCGAACACGCCCTCGACGTAGTACCGATAGTCCGCTCCGGGTCGCACGTCGGTGTCGTAGACATGGTACATGGGCTGGCCGCTATGCCCGGTTTCGTATGGACGGACGTTCTGCGCAATCAGCGTCCCCGGCATCGACTGGCCTTGCTCGATCCGGTACAGGTCGAAGCGCGCCCCGAACGTCTCCCCGATCGTTTCCCACGACACGATCACGACGTCGCGCTTGGGTATCGCGATGAGGCGACTGTAGCGCACGCCCGCGAAATACACCGTCTTAGTCGCGACGGTCGAACGGAAGCCGGCCCGGTTCTCGACCTGGACCACCAGCACCACGTGCTGCCCCGCCTGCGGGATCGTCATCGAGAACTCCGCCTCTTCCTGGATCTCGTCCCAGCGCCCGTCGACCGGATCGAGGCGGATCTGGAGCGCGCCGAAGATCAGCTTGCCCTCGTCGAGCGGGAGCGTGTAGCTCACGCGCCCCTCGCCCTGCATCGGGTTCCGGTTGGGGACCGCGGTCGCCTTGGCCTTGAAGCGCAGCGTGTAGCTGTTGGTCGTCACCGTCTCCGGTCCCTCGGGAACGAAGGTGATCTCGGGCTCGGCCTCGTAGATGTCGGGGATCGCGTTGCCGTTGCCGTCCAAGACGCCCAGGTGTCCCTGGCTCCAGTCGCACCACGGCCGATTCTGATCGAGCCGCGCCGCCGTGTGCATGATGCAGGGCACGTGCGGTATGCAGCGCGCCTGGCCGCCGCCGGGATCGGTCATGGTCACGTTGCGATTGTCGATGTCGAGATAACCCGAGCGCGACGTGCAAACACCGGGCGCACCGGGGTATTCGTCGAGCGTGTAGAACAAGTGGCCGATCTCGTGGTTCACGATCTGCGAGTACACGAGCGTCTCGCCCACCAGGTTGGGATCGCTGCCGGCGGGAAACGGCTCCACCATGTAGGGGCCGCCGAGGAACGCGTAGGCGGTGTAATTCGCGCTCCCGTTCTTGAAGCGATAGCCGGGCGTGTTGCGGCTGGTCGCGATGAACGACGTGACCACCCATTGCGTGCGCCACCTCGCGCGCTCGGCCTCGTTGAACTCGTGGACGATGGGCTGCGCGTCGTCCAGGAAGAGCCCCCACCCCATCTCGCGCATGGTGTCAGTAATCCAGCGCCCGTCGGTGTTCATGTCGTGCGAGATGGGTTCGTAGTCGGTCGGGATTCTCTCGTAGTGATTGATGACGAAGGCGATGTCCATGTTGGGGAACTTGCCCTGCCACGAAACGAACGCGCCGGTGGAGCCGGCCTTGGCCTGGCGCAGATCGTCGTCGGTCCAGTTCTCGGTGTTGGGGTCGCGCACCCCGTTGCTCTCGGGGTAGATGAAATTCGCGAGGATGTAGCCGGAGAGGAACTCGGAGTTCTGGTTGACGCGCCGCGCCACCGCGGGGCGGGTGCCGGTAACGTCGAGCGCGCGCTGGTTGGCCTCCACTTGGCGTTGGATCTCGTCTACGCGCGCGGGCGAGAGCGTCATCACGACGTCGCGAAAGGACTCGGGATCGTTGGGGTCGGACGCGAGCGCGCCGGTACCGTCACCGCGCGAGACGCGGTCGGCGAGCGCGTAGCCTTCGACGATCCACCCCCAGGAGAGGTCGGCGACGGCGGTCGCGCGCAGGTCGCGCGCGCGCTGGGCGTAGAACGCGGCCGGCGTGGCGACGCGCGAAACCGCAACCGCGACGGCGGGCGGCACGTCGGCGACGACGACCATGTCGGGCACGAAGAGATTGACGTTACGGGCGCCCGCGGCTACCAGCGCTTCGCGCAGGGCCATGGCGTCTTCGGGCGTGGCACCCGAGCCGATCCAGTAGGTGCGCTCGGCGCCCAGGAGCGACACCGGCCTTCGAATATCGATCGGCTGGATTTCGTCGGCCAAGGCCGGTGCCACCAACGCGGCGGATGCCGCCAGACACCATCCCGCCACCACGACCCAATGCACTCGCAGAGAAGAGCGCGTCATAGTCGAATCTCCCAGGTTCAAAGACCTCGTCTCCAAGACTCAGGGGGACGAGACGAGCGACTTCGCGCCTTTGCCGAAGGCGACGACGACGCTGGTCGTCCGAGAGCGCCGCGGTCCCGATTCCGGGATGCCGCGCACGGCCGGGATCGTCTTCGATTCCCGCTCGCGCTCGACGATACAACGCGCGAGGTGGAATACCGGCACCGCACTCGACGTCCACACTTCGACGCGGTCGGTGCGCCGTTGAACGATCTTTACCCGTCCC
>DASPGK010000454.1:0-4083 GCA_035620655.1 Candidatus Krumholzibacteriia bacterium | reverse complement strand
TCCCGACCCGGACGGTCGTGAACGGCGACAGGACGCGCTGACCGGCGACGACGTCGCCCGCCAGCTGTCCGGTCGAGAGGTTGAGCGCTTGCCAGCTGACACCCAGCTCGCGCGTGTACTTGTGGTCGACGTCGACCATCTTGGCCACGATCTCCACCTGGCGGAGCTTGGTGTCCATGTCGATGATCATCTGCACGATGCGGTCGATGCGCGCAGGCACTTCGGCGATGACCACCGAGTTGGTGCCCGGCTCGTACTCGACCGAACCGCGCGGTGACACGACCTTGTTCATCGCCGTCTTGATTTCCTTCGCATTGAGGTAGTTGAGCTTCACCACGCGCGTTTGCAGCGAGGCGTTCTCTTCCTTCTTGCGATCGACCGTGACGGCCTGGACTTCGTCCTGCTGGAGCTGCTCGATGGGAGCGACACGAATGATGCCGTAGTCGTCGCGCCATCCGTAGCCCTGGCTACGCAGGATGGTGTCGAGCGCTTCCTTCCAAGGGACGTTCTTCAGGTGAATCACGACCGGGCCCTCGACGTCGGGGGCCGCGACGATGTTGACACCCGAGAACTCGGAGATGCTGCGCAGCACCGTCTTGATGTCGGCGCCTTGGACGTCGATCGTCATGGGCTGGTTGGCCAGCGCGCTGCCGTAGAGAGGAGTGGACATCTCCGCGGGCACGCGCGAGGGCGCATTCTGGGCCGTGACGACTTCGTCGCTCGGGCTCGCCTGGGCCGCGAACTCGGACGGCTGCGGCCAGGCGGCTTCGATGTCGCCCCACTCCGACGATGCATCGTCGGTGTACGCGGGCGAGCGCGTCGGCATGTCGCTAATGAGGGCCGCGTTTGCGGGCGCCGGAGCGCTCTTCGGCGCGGGCGCCGGAGCGCTCTGCGCGGCCGGGGCGGGAGCGCTGGTCGCACTCTGCGCGGCGGGCGCGGGAGCGTTCTTCGGCGCGGGCGCCGGGGCATCGCTCGGCTTGGCCGTCTCGGCAGGCTTCGCGTCCGCGGGCTTGGCCGCGTCGGCGGGCTTGCTGTCGGCCGGCTTGGCCGCCTCGGCAGGCTTCGCGTCGGCGGGCTTGGCCGCATCGGCGGGCTTGGCATCCGTGGGCTTGGTCGCCTCCGTCGGAGCGGGCGCGGCGTCGGCGGCCGGCTCGTCCGGTACCTCGAACCACGCGTTCTCCTCCGGAGAAGCGTCCGTCGTGGGTGCGACCGGCGCCGCCGCACCCATGGTGGCGCCCATCACGCCGGCGGCCGGACCCGAGAACACGACCTCGACGGCCGTGCCCTTGCGGGACACCTTGTACTTCGTGCCTTCGGCCAGCTCGAACACGACGCGCGTCACCAAGTCGGGCTCCGACTGGAATTGGCTCGCGCGCACGGCGCTGACGAAGCGCCCGTCGGTCTGGAGCTTGGTCGACTCGACGACGTTCTTCACGCCGACCAGATCGATGACCAGACGCTTGGGATCTTCCAGCGCGTATTCCTGATATTGGACCACGCCCGAGGGGTTGATCATGTACGTCGTCGCGGTCGGCGTCTGGGCCAGCTCGATCGAATCGAGGTTCGTCCCATCGCCTCCTGCGACCGACGCGAGCAAGACCACGCCCGCGAAGAGGGTCGCGATGATTGTGAGTTGCGTACCAGACAGTCTATTCATCATTCCACTCCTTCTTAACGTCCGACGAGGCGCAGTCTGACTGTCGTCGTCTGGCCGAAGTTGGTGACGCGAGCCACCAACTCGTCTTCACCGATTGAAACCACGCTTCCGTTGTGCACGCGGTCGCCGACGCGGAGGATATAGCTGTATCCGCTGGCGTCCTCGAGGAGGGCGAATCGATCGACCTCTCCGCGCACGATGCCGACCAGCTGTACCGCGCTCAAATTGACGCGGTCCATGCGGTCACTCTGGTTGAACGCGCCGTCGATCAGCGACCGGAAGGGATCGCGACGATTGAACGCGTCGTAGTAGTAGAGATTCTCGCGCAGCACGACTTTGCCGGACTGCGTCACCGCCGGCGTGGCGGGCGCGGTCGAGTCGGCCTTGGTCGTAGCGGGCGCGGGGGCGTCCTTGGCCGTCGCCGGGGCGTTCTTGGCCGGCTCTTGCGCCTGCGCCACCGCCACCGCGGCCAATACCGCGAGACACACCGCGAGCCTAGTCATTGCTGGCATGCTGATCGTCGACGGTCTCACTGGTGACACCTCCCATCAACGTGTAGGCAGTCAGGGTGAACTTGGCCTCGACGGTGTTGTTGGACCGCAAGGCCGTCGCGGGTGCCGCTTCGTCGGCCTTCTTCCGCTTGGTGCTCGTCTTCTTCTTGCCCTTTGCTTCCTTGGGCTGCCCGAGCGCGAGCGTGGAGACATTCACGATACGCTCCATATTCGACAAGCGACCCAAGAACGATCCCACTTGGTGGTAATTGCCACGCACCGTCACCGTGATCGGGTGTTCGGTGTGGAACTCCTTGCCCACCTGGGCGCCGGGCTGGAAGAGCGCGAACTCGATGCCCGCGCGGCTGCCGGCCATGGTCACCTGGCGCAAGAGCTCCGGCATTTCCTTCTCTTCGGGCAGGAGTTCCTGCGCCGAGAGCCACTGGTCGTGCAGGCGTTCGTACTCCGCCTCGAGTCGCGCCAGGTCGCCGACCACGCGGCGCGCCTTCTCGACTTCGGCGGCGAGCTTCTCGTGCTCTTTCTCGAGCGCCTCGATTTTCGCCTTGCGAACCGGATAATTGAACGGCAGGAACGTCGTACCGAAGTACACGTACCCGGCCGCGGCCAATCCGATCACGCCGAAGACGATTCGTTGTGTCTTGGGTTCCTTGAGGTTCATGGTTGCCCTTCCCTATTCCAGAGCCGCGATTAGTTAGCCATCAGCGACGCGCTGACCGAGAACTTCACGACGCGCACGCCTTCGATGTCGCCTTCCTCGGCCCTCGCGAGGGCCACTTCTCCGAACCGACCCGAGCCCTCGAGGCTCGTCATCAAGTCGGCGATGATGAAATTCGAGAACGTGATGCCTTCGATCCTCACCTTGGACCCGCCGCTCTCGGCCACGTCCGTGAGCCAGCAGTTGTCCGGCACGTTGACCGCGAGGTCGTTCATCATGCGCACGTGCAGGTAGCGATCCCGGTCGAGCGCCGCGATGATGGCGAGACGCTTGTTGACCTCTTCGCGCTCCGCCTGGAGCTTGCGGATCTTGGCCAGCTGCGGCGCCAAGCGCGCCGACTCTTCCTTGAGGGCCAGGATCTTGGTCTCGTAGTCGTTGATCTTCTTGTTCTGCAGCACCCAGATGCCGCCCACCGCGCCCGCGTACACGAGCAGACCCAGCGACACCCACAGCACCGCTCCGCCCGAGATGGTCGGGAGGCTGATCTTCCGCTTGGCCTTGCGGTCGTCGGACGGAAGCAGGTTGATCCGAATCATCTACTTCGCCTCCCTTCTCAACGCGAGGCCGAGGGCCACGGTGAGAATCGGCCCGACCTTCTCGACGTCGTCGCCCGCCGACTCGAACACGCCTTCGGCGCGCGCGACCTGTGACACCGCGCGATTGATCGCGAAATCGATCCCGTGCTTCTCGGAGAGGATCTCGCGCAGGAACGGCACGCACGCGCCGCCGCCCGAGAGGACCGCGTGGTCGATGCGCTCGGCGTCGCCCGCGGTCTTCAAGAACGCGATCGAGCGCTCGATACCCATCGAGATGTCGGTGGCCGCGTCCGCGATGATCTGCCGGAAGCGGTTGGCGTCGTCGATCTCCGAGGAGCCGGAGAGCAGGCTCTCGGCCTCGTCGAACGACACGCCCAAATCGCGCTGCACGGCTTCCACGAAGACGTTGCTACCGACACTCAAGTCGCGCGTGAAGTACGGGATGTTGTTCTGGATGATGTTGATGTTGGTCACGTCGGAGCCGATATTCACGAGCCCCACCACGCGACCCGCGCCGTTCTCGCCCGTCGCCTCGACCGCGTTTTGGATCGCGAACGAATCGACGTCGATGATGACCGGGTTCAAGCCGGCGTCCTTGACGATACCGGCGTGCGCGTTGACCATCTCTTTCTTGGCGGCGACCAGGAGAATCTCCATCTGGTT
>DASPGK010000453.1:0-7652 GCA_035620655.1 Candidatus Krumholzibacteriia bacterium | reverse complement strand
AACCAAACCAAAGGGGTGGTGAGCACGCTCACCACCCCTTTTCTTGTGCACGACCGCGAGCCGCGTTACGCGCTCATCCCTGCCGCCCGTACCTCCGCCGACACCGCCTGCTCGAACTGCGCGAAGTTCTTCTCGAACAGCGCCACCAGCTCGCGCGCCTTCTTGTCGTAGGCGGCCTTGTCGCTCCAGGTGTTGCGCGGGCTCAAGACCTCCGCGGGAACCCCCGGGCACTCGGCAGGAACGTCGAGACCGAAGATGGGATCCTTGGCGTACTTCACGCGGTCCAGCTTCCCTTCCAGCGCCGCGTTCACCATCGCGCGCGAGTACGCGATCTTCATGCGCGCGCCCACACCGTAGCCGCCGCCGCTCCAGCCCGTGTTGACGAGCCAGCACTTGGTGTCGTGGTGGCGCATCTTCTTGGCCAGCAGGTCCGAATACACGGTGGGCGGCAGCGCGAGAAACGGCGCGCCGAAGCAGGTCGAGAAGGTCGCCTGCGGCTCCTTGCCCATCCCGCGCTCGGTGCCCGCCACTTTCGCGGTGTACCCCGACAGGAAATGGTAGCTGGCCTGCTCGGGTGTGAGCCGCGCGATCGGGGGCAGCACGCCGAAGGCGTCGCACGTGAGCATCACGATGTTGCGCGGGTGACCGCCCACGCCGTCGAGCTTGGCGTTGGGAATCTGCGTGATGGGATACGACGCGCGCGTGTTCTCGGTCAGCGCGTTGTCGTGCAGATCGATCTCGCGCGTGTGCTCGTCGATCACGACATTTTCCAGGACCGTCCCGAAGCGGCGCGTGGTGGCGTGGATCTCCGGCTCCGCTTCCGGCGAGAGGTGGATCGCCTTGGCGTAGCACCCCCCTTCGAAGTTGAACACGCCGTGGTCGGACCAGCCGTGCTCGTCGTCGCCGATCAAGCTGCGCTTGGGGTCGGCCGACAGCGTGGTCTTTCCCGTCCCCGAAAGGCCGAAGAACACCGCGACGTCGCCGCTCGGGCCCTCGTTGGCGCTGCAGTGCATCGACAGCACGCCCCGCTGCGGGAGCAGGTAGTTCATGACCGTGAAGATCGATTTCTTGATCTCGCCCGCGTACGACGTGCCGCCGATCAAGACGATGCCGCGACCAAAGTGGACGATGATGAACGCTTCGCTGCGGGTTCCGTCGATGGCCGGGTCGGCCTTGAAGCCGGGGGCACTAATAACGGTGAACTGGGGCGCGTGGTTCTTTCGCTCTTCGGGGAGCACCGGGATGAACATGTTGCGAGCGAACAGCGAGTGCCACGCGATCTGCGTGACCACGCGAATGGGAACGCGCTGGTCGTGGTCGGCGCCCGCCCAGCAGTCCTGCACGTAAACCATGCCGTCCTGGAGATACGCCTGCACGCGGTGCATGAGGCGGTTGAACTTCTCCTCGTCGAACGCGCGGTTGACCTTGCCCCACCAGATCTTGTCCTTGCTCGACGCCTCTTCGACGACGAACTTGTCATCCGGGCTGCGGCCGGTGTACTTGCCGGTCTCGGCGACGATGGGCCCGTGATTCGCGATGACGCCCTCGCCGTTCATCACGAACTCTTCGTAGAGCGTGGCTGGGGTGGGATTCCAGAGCACGCCGCCGAGGTTGGTGAGGCCTACCGCCTCCAAGCCGACCTTCGGCGCAAACTCGCTGTGCGACATCGAAAACCCTCCGTTAATCAGAAAAAGCGAAACCCTCGGCATGCGGCCGGGGTTCGAATTGCATTCGATCGATAGGATGGAAAGCGCCGGAGAGTGTAGCGCCTCGAGGCGTGGGATTCCAGGGGATTCTAGACCCCCGGTCGAACGGGGCGATGGCTCTCAGCGCACGCGCACGCGGTAGACGACCACACCCGCTTCGCCCGGCGCCAGATAGAAGGTCGTGTTCTTCGAGAGCACGACGCGCAGCGTGCGCGTCGGCGTGTCATATTCGCACTCGTCCGGATCCGTCGGGTCGAACGTGAAGTGCACGGGCGCGCCGACGGGCGGACGCCACTCGAGATCGAGCCCGGCCCCGAACGCATTCGCTTCCAGATCGACCCACGAGGAGACTGGATCGACCAGTATCACGTTGGCCAGGCTGTCGGCGCCGGCGTTGAACAGCCGCACCGAGTACTCGATCACGTCGCCGGGCGCGGCGTCGGCGCGATCCGACGTCTTCTGCATCGTCAATCGCCCCGCCGATCCGTCGACGACCACCACCACGTCGGTGGCATTCGCGGTCAAGACGAGCGACGTGTTCGTCACCGCCTGCTGCGCGCCCACCGCGATCACGATGGTCGAGCCCGGTGTGGCGCCGGCCGGGACCGACACGCGCAAGAGGACGTGGAGCACGCCCGCGTTGGCGCCGTCGGGATCGAGGTCGCCGTCGCTCGGGAAGAGCGGGCGGTCGGGGCCGTCGAGCAGACCGTTGGCGTTGGCGTCGAAGTACCACGCCAGCACCGCGAGCGAATCGGTCGTGGTCGCCGACAGATCGACGTGCCCGGCCGTGCCCGCGACGACGCGGTGCGCGAACGCGACGAAAGCCCCGGTCGGCCCCGGCTGCGACGTCCCCGACGTGATGGTGAGACCGCCGATGTCGGCGAAGAAAACGTCGACCGTGTCGCCGGCCGCTATCACGAATGGCCCCGCCGTGTCGGGCGAGAGCGACACGAAGCCGGGCGGATTCTGCTCGACGACGGTTATGCTGTCGCCCGCGACCTGCATCGCGAACGATCCGTCGCCCGCGGTCGTGACCGAGAATCCCAGCGACGTCTCCGAGACCAACACGCCACCGAGCGCAACGTCTCCGGCGGTCAATACGCCGTCGTGGTCACGGTCGTCGAACACCCAGCCGCGCACCAGGCCGCGCGTCTCGGTCACGAGTGCCACGCTCTCGGAGAGGTTCGGCGGCCGCGACGACCAGCTGTTGATGATGGTGGTGTGGGCCGCGTTGGCGCCCGCCGGCACCGTAACCGTCACGATGTAGTCGACGTACTGGCCGGGGTCGAGCAGCGGCGTGTAGAACGGCGCTTGGTACGTGACCGCGGTGTCGCCGATGACGACGCTGTGCAACGGCCAGCCGCTCGGCACGTCCCACTGCACGCGCATCGAATCGGCGAAGGCGCCCGCGTTACGCACGCGCAGCGCGGAGGTGTACACGGTCGACGGGGCCGCGGAACGCGTCGAGGTGCCGCCCTGCCCCGAACCCAGCGGGCCGAAGACGTCGAAGCCGTTGCCGTCGATGACCAAGTCGGGGCGCGGCGGACCCACTATGTCGACGCGCGCAGCGATGCTTTCGAACGACGTGGGATCGTTGATCGACACCATGTCGATGATGTACTGGAAGCTGCCGGTCGCCTCGTTCGCCGGCACCGTCACGCTGAACGGATACACGCGCGACCCGCCCGCCGGCACCGAGCCGGTGGTGAACGGCGAGGGCAGCCCGTTGAGCAGCGCGGTCCAGGCCGGAATCGCACCCCACGTCACTTGATACACGTCAGCGGTCGGTCCCTGGTTCTGGATCTCCACCGTGAAGTTCAGCGTCGCCGGCGCGGGCGTCACTTGCAGGGAAGCCCCGCCCGCTCCGCTGCCGAGCACCCCGAACACGTCGTTGCCGTTGCCGTCGATCACGCCGTCGACGATCGCGGGCGGTATCACGACCACGCGGCCTGTGACGCTGTCCATCAGGAAGGGCTTGTCGACCTTGCGCCCGTCGACGATGACGTCGAAGGTGCCGCCCAAGGACGACGCGGGCACGGTGACGCTCAAGGGATAGGTGCCGGCCGCGATGCTCGCGATGGGTGTCGCGCTCCCGTTGAAGGTGACCGTCCAACCGGCGGGCGCGCTCCAGCCCACGCTGAAGTTGTTGACCCCCGACACGTTCTGGATGACGACGCTGAACACCGTGGTCTGTCCCGGCGACACGGTGCGAATCGACGTTCCTCCCAAGCCGGTTCCGATGGGCCCGTATACGTCGAGTCCCTGCCCGTCGATGGTCATGTCGATCTCGCTCGGCGTCGCGACACTGATGCTCGCGGAAATGCTCTCGGTGATGCGGTTGTCCACGCGCGAGGCCGCGTTCATCACCGACCGATACGTGCCGTAGGCGGCGCCTCCCGGTATGCTCACCCGGAGCGTGTAACTCGCTTGCGAGAACGCATTGATGCGCGGCGTGATCACCGGGAAGTTGCGATTCACGCCGCCGATCTCGATGACCGCGGTCCAGCCCGCGGCGGGCGCGGTCCAGGTCAGCGTGAACGAGTCGGCCAGGGCGCTCTCGTTCTGGACGATAATCGGGAACTGGACCTGGGTGCCGCGCTCGCCCGCGTTGGAGCTGCCGCCGCCCAGGCCGGTGCCGGTCGCGCCGTAGATGTTGTCGCCGCTGGTCGCGACGATCATATCGACGCGCGGCGCCAGCAAGCGCAGGATCGACTTGATCGAGTCGCGCTTGGTGGTGTCGCCGGTCGAGGTTGCGGTCAGGATGTTGGTGTAGTCCCCACCGGGGTTGGGCGAAGCGACGCGCAAGTTGAGCGTCATGGTGGCAGTACCGCCGGCGGGAATGCTCGCGGTCGTGAAGGGCGCGTTGTACGTGGTCGCGTTGTACACCACCGACGCGGTCAAGTTGGGGTCGTTGGTCCACGCCACCGAGAAGGCCGACGCCGCGTTGCCGGTGTTGCGTACCACGACCGTGTACGGCACCGTCGTATCCCACGGCGAGGCCGTCAGCGCGAAACCACCCGCGCCGTTGTCGCCGATCACACCCACGCCGTTGCCGTTGACCGTGAGGTCCGAGCCGAGGACCGCGCTCACGATGTCCGCGCGCAGGCGCGCGCTGTCGACGCGGCTCGCCTGTACCGTGCTCTGCGCGTTGAGAATCACGCTGTAGGACCCGTTGCCCGCCGCGACGGGCGGAATCACGACGATGCGATACGTGGTCGACGATCCCAGCGCCATCGAGGGCGTGACGTACGGAAGCGGAGTCAGCACGCCGCCCAGGTCGACGAAGGCCGACCACCCGATGGGCGCGGTCGCGGTGAGCCGGTAGGTATCCGCCACCGTGCCTTCGTTCTCGACGCGCACGTCGTACGAGAGCGTGTCGCCCGCGACCCCGCTCTTGATCGAGGTGCCGCCGTTGCCGCTGCCCAGCGCGCCGAACACGTCGTCGCCGTTGCCGTCCACCGCCAGGTCGACCCACATGCGATAGACCAGCGACACGTCGTCGACGTAGGTCCAGGTCTCGTAGAGGGCGTCGATCAGGTTGGCCTGCTCGAAGTACAAACGGATGGTCTGCCCCGCGTACGCCGTCATGTTGTGTCCGACCGGCAGCACGTTGTCGTCAAAGAGCCAGCCGCTGTCCTTGTAGATGTTGTTCCACTCGCTGAACGCGTAGAACAGCACGCGCTCGAGCTGGGCGTTGCCGGTGGTGCGCACGTCGACGTAGAAGGGGTCGTAGAAGTCGCTGTCGTACCCCTGCATGCGAATCTTGAAGTTCAGGGTCGCGGCCGAGACACCCGCCGGTATGGCGACGTCTTGATACATGTAGCCGTAGCGATTCGTCCCTTGCGTGACGTACTTGAAGCCGAGCAGCGCCGAGTAGTTTCCGGCGTACGGGAGATCGAGCGCCACCACGTGGTCGGCCAAGGCGGGGTTCTGGGTGTTGCCTTGGCGCGCACCGTGCACCCACGACGTGCCGAAGCCCCCGGCTTCGAAGCCGCCGTTGACGATCAATTCGCCCGCGCGCGCGGACGACGCCGACAAAGCGGCGAGCGCGAGCGCGAACCCGATGATGAACCTGCGCGACATCGCTACTTCTCCAATCCTTCGAAGTCGGCCAACAGCCAGTCGGATAGAATGATCTGCAAGCGCACGCCGAAGCCGCTGCTCCACGCATCCGTCGTGCTGACGTCGGGGTCGTCGAAGCCGTTCAGGCTGTAGCCGACGCCCACGCGCACCGAGCGGAACATGAGGCGCCCGATCTCAAGGCCAGTGCCGTATTCCTGGGAGCCGCCGTCGCGCAGCCGCAGCACGCGGCCCCACGCGTCCAGGTCCCAGCCGGGCGCGAAGCGCCACACGTACTGGCCCAACACCAAGTCCATGTCGGTGGTGAGTGCCTCCGCGTCGCTCCAGTCCTCGACGTGCTTGTACGCGTACTTGAAGCGCACCTCGTGCTGCGGATTCGGGAATGCGTTGACGTCGATCGACGCCACCAAGCGCCAGCGAATCGCGTCCGGCTCGACCGGTGCGTAGCGGTCGTAGTAGCTCTTGATCATCGCGAGCGACTGTACGGGCGCGTGCGGCGAGCGATACGTGCCCGCCAGGGTGGCGTAGTACTGCGCCTCGTTCCGGCTCGCACCCGGTTGGAGCTCGTGGGTTCCCACACCGAGCACGTTCTTGGTGAGCCACGCGAACCCGCCGTCCAGCTGCTGCACGCCCGTGAGACGCACGAGGTGCTTGTGACCGGTGTCCTCCCAGCGGTACTCGTAGCCGCCTTCGACGAAGTGCGACCCGAGCCGCTTCGACGCGAGGCCGGTGGTCAGGGACACGTACTCGTCGTCGTTGCGCCCCGCCATGGACAGGAACCCTTCGACGCCCACGGTCGCGGAGGTGGTTCCGTTCAAGCGCAGTTGCTGGCGAATGCCGCTCACCGCGCCCATGCGCGCGTCGCTCGCGGCGCGGTCGAGCGCGTAGCGCGTGTACGCTTGGGTGCCGTGCGACGACGTCCCCTCGACGCCGGCCGTCACTTGGTGCGTCGACGGCAGTCCGCTCGCGGTCGCGTATTCGTAGGTCGCGATGGCGCGGAAGCGCTCGGAGAGCGGAGCCGCCAGCACCGTCTTCAAGCGATTCGGATAGTCGTCGACGATGTCGCCGGCCACGTTCTGCTCGAGTGTGGTGGACACGCCGAAGCTGCCGCGGTTGCCGACCGTCAGCCCCGCGAGTGCCAGCACGCCGCGCGCGTCGGGGTCTCCGCCGGCCGTGGGGTCGTCGTGGCGCGCCACCCGCAAGCCGGCCGACATCTCGAGCAAGCGGCGCCGGTAGTCCACGGTCGCGCGCGCGGATTCCTTGAGCTCGTCGGTCTGCTGGAACTCGTGCGTGAAGCCGTCGGCGTGCACCGCGACCTGCGGGTTGACGGCCCAGCGGCCGTCGAAGCCGGCCTTGACGCTCGCGTGCTCGCGGTCGGCGCCGCGGAACGATGGGTTGGAGAAGTCGCCGTCGACGCGCCGCAGGTACAGATCCAGTTTGGACGAGCCGTGCGACGCGGACGCGCCGACCTTGTACGCGTCGCCCGCGCCCGCGACGTCGTCCTCGCTGCGCGCAATCTCGCCCCCGATGCGCAGCGAACGCCAGCCCACTTCGCCGTCGGCGCCGTAGAGTGCGTAGCCGGGGCCATCACCCGAGTTGGCGACCGCGGTGACGCCGGCGCGGTAGCGCTTGCCCTCGACCACGTCGCCGCGCACGCCGAACAGGTACGCGTCGGCGCCGTCGCTCTCGGTCTCGTAGGTGACCGCGATCGTGTTCGGGTTGAGCTCGCGGTCGGTGACCGGCACCGGCTCCATGAACAGGATCGATCCGTCGTACGGGTTGACGGTGTAGTCGCGGCGCCGGAGCATGACGCGCGCCTCCAGCACCACCTCGGACCGGAAACGGTCGCGCGTCTCGATCACGACG
>DASPGK010000452.1:0-3069 GCA_035620655.1 Candidatus Krumholzibacteriia bacterium | reverse complement strand
ATCGCGTGGTCGAGGGCGGCGAGAAGTTCACCACCATGGCGCACCTGTATTCCGAAGACACCATCACCAAGGCCGATGGCGGCGACCTGGGGTACTTCAACCCGGGCGGGTACATCCGCGGCGTGGGCTACTCGAAGGAGTTCACCGACGCGGTCTCGCAAATGGAGCCGGGGCAGATCTACGGCCCCGTCAAGTGGGAGAAGGGTTACTCGCTGGTGCGCGTCAACGAAGTGCAGCCG
Organism: Candidatus Krumholzibacteriia bacterium; assembly: GCA_035620655.1. Taxonomy (GTDB): domain Bacteria; phylum Krumholzibacteriota; class Krumholzibacteriia; order WVZY01; family JAKEHA01; genus JAKEHA01. The sequence continues at coordinate 2,830 of DASPGK010000452.1, read as the reverse complement.
GCCGTGCTTCGCCCCTACGACGAAGTGCGCGAAGAGATCGCGGGTCGCCTCGCGCGCGACAAGATCGAAAACGTGCGCACGCAGCACTTCGCCGAAGTCGAGACGCACTACGACACGCGCAACTACTTGCAGGAGGCCTACGAGAAGATGCAGCGCGGGCCGCAGGAGTTGTTCAACTACGCGCAGAACAGCACCGACCCGAGGCAGCGCATCGCGGCCTTCCAACAGATCGTCGACAAATTTCCCCAGGACGCGTACGCTCCCCAGGCCATGTTCATGATCGGCTTCGTGTACGCCGAGGAGCTGAAGGACTATCTGACCGCGGACCGGACCTTCAACGAGCTGATCGCGAAGTATCCCGAGAGCGAGATGGCGCAGACGGCGCGCTGGATGCTCGACAACCTGGAGAAGCCGCTGCCCAAGTTCGAGGATCTGGACGACCTGAACCGACAGATCGAAGAAAAGTCGAACTAGCCCGGAGGGCGCGTGGCGCTTAACGAAAAGCACTTCGTGCGTGTCGCGGTGAGCGGTATGGCCCGCGACGCGCGCGAAAACCCCGTGGTGCTGCTCAAGAGCAGTGAGGGCGAGGAAGTGCTGCCGATCTGGATCGGGCACGCCGAAGGCCTCGCGATCGAGCTCACCATGAAGGGGGAGAAGTTCGAGCGCCCGCTCACCCACGACCTGCTGAAAACGGCGATCGAAGGGCTGGGCGCCGTGCTCGCCAAGGTGGCCATCACCGAACTGCGCAACAACACCTTCTTCGCCAAGTTGTACCTGCAGCGCGACCAGGAGCTGATCGTGGTGGACGCCCGCCCCAGCGATTCCGTGGCGCTCGCACTCAAGTGCGACGCACCCATCTTCGTTGCCCGCGACGTGTTCGCGTCGCACAAGCGCTCGCTCGGCCAGGAGAGCGGCCCCGGACCCGACTCGGACGACGAGTTGCGACGCTACTTGAAAGACCTCGACCCGGGAGATTTCTGATGCGCTCTGGTACCCTCGTCGTTGCGGGATTGATGGCGGCGCTCGCCCTGGGCGCCTGCTCGCAGATGGGAGGCAAGGCCGAACTCGGCCCCGCCGAGCAGGCCCGCGCGCAGGAGCTCTTCGATGCGCTCACCGCGGCCCACAAGGCGTCGAATTGGGACGCCGCCGCCAGCGCGGCCTCGGAACTCGTCAATCAGTACCCGCGGTTCGCGCGCATGGACGAAGCGCTGCTGCTCGCGGGGCAGACCGCGGACGCGCGCGAGCGCTACGCGGAAGCGGCCGCCTATTACGACCGCCTCTCCGCCGACTACAAGCTCAGCAGCTCGCGTGCACCGGCCTTGCGCGCCGCTGCCGCCGACTACGCCAAGCTCGACGACCCGGTACGCGAGGCCTCGTCGTGGCTCGAGCTCATGAAGACCCCACTCGATGCCGCCAGCCGCGACGAGATCTCGCGGCGCCTGCGCCATCTGGTCGACGAAGAATTGAGCCAGGGCGATCTCGACGCCCTCTACCACGACTATCCCGACTCTCCGCTCGCTCGCGGAGCGCTCTACAAGCAGGCGCGCATGGCCTACGCGGCCGGCGACTACGACCGTTCCTACGAACTGGTGGGGCGATACCTCGACGCGCTTCCGCGCGGCGAGAGCGACCCCGACGCGCGCCGTCTGCTCGAGCTTGCGACGGAGCGACGCCAGGCGCCCCCGCCCGGGCCCACCTCGCGCGTGCGGCCCGACCGCGTCGGCCTCCTGCTGCCGCAAACGGGCTCGCTCGCGCTCTACGGCCGTTTGTTCGAGCAGGGCGCGAAGCTGGCCGTGGACGAATTCAACAAGCAACACTCGCGGCGCGTGTCGCTCGCGGTCGCGGACTCGCGCGGCGGCGCCATCGACGCGGTGATGGCGGTGCGTCGCCTGACCAGCGAGGAGGGCGCGGTCGCGATCGTCGGCGACGTGTTCACGCTGCCCGCCATCGCGGGCGCTATCGAAGCCAACGCGTGGCGCGCGCCCATCGTCTCTCCGGTGGTGGCCAGCGACGAATTGGTGCAGATTGGGCCCTGGGTGTTCCAGACCCGCGTGCCGGGGACGGTGGAAGCGACCGCGGTCGCCGAGGCGGCCGTGACCAAGCTCTCGCTCGAGCGCGTGGCCGTGATCGCGCCCTCGCGCGGCGACCGCCGCGACGCGGCCGACTTCTTCTCCGAGGAGGTCAAGCGGCTGGGACGGCAGGTGGTCGCGATCGAGTACTTCGAGGACGGCGCCACCGACTTTCGTCCGCAGCTCGAGCGCATTCGCGAAGCGGCGCCCGACGCGTTGTTCGCGGTGGGAAGCGTGGAGGAGCTCTTGCAGATGCTCCCGCAGGCCAAGTTTCACGACGTCCAAGTCCAGATGCTGGGCTTGAGCCAGTGGAACTCGGACAAGCTCATGCGCCTGGCGCGCGCCGAGCTGGAGGGCGCGGTGTTCCCCGCGGAATCGCACTACGGGTCGACGCGGAAAGATCTGGCCGACGCGGTCGCGAAGCTCGCCACTCCCAATACGACCGATGCGTCGCCGGTGTCGATAGCGGGTTACTATGGCACCCGCGCGGTACTGCAAGCGATCGGTGAGGGAGCCGCGTCGCGCGAGGACGTACGCGCCTACTTGGAGAAGCACCTGCGCGGCGACGCGGAGACGCGAGCGGCGCGCGCGGCCGCGGTTCCACTGGTGCGCGTGCGCGCGGGTCGCGTCGAGCCTTTCGAATAGCGGCTAGGCGTTAATGCGGAATTTGATCCGCAGCCGCACCCAGATCGTGGTCGGGCGGCCGTTCTCGGTCGGCGGCTCGAACACGAACTGACGCACGGCGTCGAGCGCGGAGTCCG
>DASPGK010000451.1:0-4056 GCA_035620655.1 Candidatus Krumholzibacteriia bacterium | reverse complement strand
GATCTCCACCCGCGTCAAACTCGCCGCGTCGCCGACGAAGAGCCCTCGGTCCAGGACGAACGCGAGGTCGGCCCCGCGGTAGGTGTATCCACGCACCGGTGCGGCCAGGAACGCGCGCGCCGTTTCGAGGGCGCCCGGCTCGAGCACGAGGCGGTCGCCTTCGACCCGGGCCGCCCCCGAGCGGCGGGCCGTTTCGCGAATGCGGTCGTAGCGAAGGTCGACGAGGCCGATGTGCACGGCGGGCCCGCCATCGTCGCGAAACGCGTGCGCGTCCGGCCACGCGGTCGGATCGAGCGATGCGCGCGCGAGCTCGAAGACGGCCTGGCGCAAGGTCGCCGCGTTGGCCGGCGGCGATCCCGCCGAGCCGTCGAAGCGCTCCAGGTGCGCGAGCGGGACGACGAGGTCGTAGAGAATGCCGGTGGGGACGTCCGCGCGATCGACGTTCGGTGGCGCGGCGGACGCCGGGGATGCGATGGGGAGCAGCAGCGCGAGAACGATCGACCCAAGGCGGTGTGGCATGGTTCAGGCTCCTGGAGAGAGAGCCCCGATGATACCACGACTCCGCCGCGCGCCCTCTAGAAGTAGTCGCACTCGTCGAGCGCGCGACCGCGGAAACGCACCTTTTCGAGCCAGTGGGTGTTGCCGAACTGATCGAGGACTCCGACGTCGGCGACCACGTTGGTGCCCGCGGGCGGCGGCGCCAATGGGACGAAGAAGAAGACCGACGCGCGCGCCGACGCGAACGGCTCGAGCACGCGGGTCGCGGCCGTACCGCCGTCGGGATCGTGCACGCGGACCAGACCTTCGGTGGCCGGCTTGCGGAGCCGCGCGGACACGAGCAGCACCTTGGCGTCGCTCGCGTTGACAGCGACGAGCTCGGCCACCAACTGCACCATCGGTCGGTCACTCACGATGGTGGCGGGAGTCCACGCCGCCTCGCCGTCGGCACGCAGCTCGATCTCGACCGCGCGCGTTGGCGTGCTGGGCGGACGCAGCCACGACTTCAAGGGATTCTTACCGAGCCATGTGAACATGGTTGCCACTCCGCGCGCATACTCCCGCAGGGGCGCCGAGATCCCCAATGACTAACTGATAGTCCCCTGTTTTCCCGCTCACACTCAAGCATCTTATTTGATCGCCACGCGTCGTCGGTCCGGGTGATATTGGCGCCACTGTACGCGGACGTCTGCGCGCACTCCGCCACCCTCCCCCCGCGCGCTTCGTTCCGAGTGAGTTGCCCCCTGCCCGCGCCCGGCCGAGCCGCCGAGCGCACCGCCCCATAAATCGTCGTCCGGATGCTCTGGACTCGCACCAGCGCGTGGCCGCCGCATGCCTCCCAAGCGAGCGCCCCGCCAGGAGTACGCCCATGGACCGATTCGTCCTTCGGGGACGGGTGCGCCATCGTGCCGCCCTCGCCGCCTTCTCGACCTCCTTCGTCCTCGTCAATACCGCGCTCGCGGCGCCCACACGCGTGTACGTGTTCGGCGCCAAGCCCAACGCCACTTTCGAGGTTCGCAAGAACTCGGGCTTCGTCGCGACCGTTACCGCGACCCCGTTCGGGACCGTCTCCGCCGACGCCGACGCCGTCTCCGGCGATCGCGTGGAGGTCACGGCACCCGACCTGGCGCCGCCCGTCCCGCCGTTGTTCGCCTCCCTCGCCACCAATGACGCCGGGTGCGCGACCGCGGCCTGGCTCCCCAGCGGCGACCCTTCGGTGATGGGCTACGTGGTCTCGTTCGGGACCCAGTCGGTCGCAGGCGGAGGGGCTCCTGCGTACGAGCAGTCGGTCGACGCCGGGACCTCCACACTCCACACCGAGTGCTCGCTCACGCCCGGCACCTACTACTTCGCCGTGCGGGCGCGCAACGCCGGCGGGTTGAGCGCGTACTCGATCGAGCGCTCGGTCGTGATCCAAACTCTGGCGGTGTTGTTCTCGATGTTCGAAGCAACCGCCGGCGAAGACGGCGTGCGGCTCTCGTGGCGCGTGGAGGCGGACGAAGTGGTGCAAGGCTACCGCGTGTATCGAAGCGAAGGCGCCGCCCCCGAGGTTCGCATCGCCGACCTAAACGCCGGCGCGGAATCCTACGTCGACGCGAGCGCGCGCGCAGGAAGTTCCTTCACCTACATCGTGGCGGCGGTGAACGAAGCCGGCGACGAAGTGCGATCGGTTCCGGCTTCGGTAACGACACCGACGCTCGCGCTCTCACTCGGGCAGAACTACCCCAATCCGTTCAATCCGACCACCAAGATCCCGTTCACCTTGGAGAGCGAGGGGCGCGTGCTGATTCGCGTCTTCGACGTGCGCGGAGCGCGGGTCGCGACGATCTTCGACGGGACGCTGGGACAAGGCCGCCACTCGGTCGAGTGGTCGGGCAAAGACGACGCCGGCCGGCCGGTCGCGTCGGGCTTGTACCTCTACACGCTCACGACCGGCAAACGGACGATGTCGAAGAAGATGGTGATGGTGAAGTAGCTACGCGCTCGAGGCCGGTCGCCGCATCGCGATCGCCTCGATCTCGACCTTGGCGTCCATGGGGAGTCGCGCCACCTGCACCGTGGAGCGGGCGGGCGGGTCGTCGTGGAAGAACTCGCCGTAGGCTTCGTTGACGGCGGCGAAGTCGTTCATGTCGGCGAGGAAGATGGTGGTCTTGACCACGTGCTCGGCGCTCAAACCAGCGGCGGTCAGAATAGCGCGGATGTTCTTGAGCGCTTGCGTGGTCTGGCCGACGGCGTCCTTGGCCGTGATCTTCCCCGCCTCGGGGTCGATCCCGATCTGCCCGGAGAGAAACACGAAGTCTCCGGCGCGGATGGCTTGGCTGTAGGGACCGATGGGCTTGGGCGCATGAACGGAATGCAGGGGGGACTTCATTCTCGTTACTCCTTTATTCCACCGTCACACTCTTGGCGAGATTCCTCGGCTGATCGACGTCGCAGCCGCGCAGCACGGCAATGTGATACGCGAGCAGCTGCAGCGGCAACACCGTTAGAATCGGATACAGGAAGTCGAGCGTCTGCGGGATCGTGATGACGTGATCCGCCATCTCCGCGACTTCATCGTCGCCCTCGTTGCATATCACGATGATGCGACCGCGGCGCGCCTTCACTTCCGCAATATTACCCAGGATCTTGTGGTACGCGTTGTCCTTCGGGCAGATGACAACTACCGGCATGTTCTTGTCGATGAGCGCGATGGGCCCGTGCTTCATCTCGGCGGCGGGGTAGCCTTCCGCGTGGATGTACGAAATCTCCTTGAGCTTCAAGGCGCCCTCGAGGGCGACCGGGAAATTCGCGCCGCGGCCGAGGTACAGGAAGTTGGTGTCGTTGCAGTAGGCCTGCGCGATCTCCTTGATGGCCTCGTCCTGGTCGAGGATCTGCTGGACCTGGCTCGGGAGCCTCTGGAGATGCTCGATCTGCTCCTGGCCTTCGCGCTTCGACATGACGCGCAGTCGGCCCAGCAAGAGTGCGAGCAGCGAGAGCACGGTGATCTGCGACGTGAACGCCTTGGTCGACGCCACGCCGATTTCCGGGCCCGCGTGGATGTACACGCCGCCTTCGGACTCGCGCGCGATGGTGGAGCCCACTACGTTCGAGATGCCGAGGATGCGCGAGCCTCTGCGCCGCGCTTCGCGCATCGCTTCCAACGTGTCGATGGTCTCGCCGCTCTGGCTGATCGCCAAGGTCACTGTCCCCGGCTCGATGATGGGATTGCGGTAACGGAACTCGGAGGCGTATTCCACTTCGACTGGGATGCGCGCGTGCTCCTCGATGATGTACTCGCCAATCAGGCCCGCGTGCCAGCTCGTGCCGCAGCCCAGGATCATGATGCGCTTGGTCGAACGGAGCTCGTCGTCGGTCATGTTGAGACCTCCCAGCTTGGCGATGCCTTCGTCGTAGACCAAGCGGCCGCGCATGCCGTTGCTAATAGTCTCGGGCTGCTCGTTGATCTCCTTCAGCATGAAGTGATCGAAGCCGCCCTTCTCGATCTGCTCTAGATCCCAGTCCACCTGGTGGACTTCCTTGTTGGTCGTCACGTTGTCGATGGTCTTGGTGACGAAG
>DASPGK010000450.1:0-2739 GCA_035620655.1 Candidatus Krumholzibacteriia bacterium | reverse complement strand
GCCTGGACGACGCGCTCTCTCTCGCGCAAAACCTCGGCGTGCGCATCGAGGTGGTGCCGATTCAGGAGGCCATGGAGGCGTACGATCGCGTACTCGCCGGGCTCTTCCCGGGTCGTGTGAAGGACGTCACCGAGGAGAATATCCAGGCCCGCATCCGCGGCAATGTGCTGATGGCGATCTCGAACAAGTTCGGTCACCTGGTTCTCTCGACGGGGAACAAGAGCGAATTGGCGGTCGGGTACTGCACGCTGTACGGGGACATGAGCGGCGGACTGGCCGTCATCTCCGACGTACCCAAGACGACGGTGTACGCGCTCGCGCGCCGAATCAACGAGGGGCGGAGCGTGATTCCCGAGTACATACTGGCGCGCGCGCCCTCCGCGGAGCTGCGCCCCGACCAGAAGGACACCGACACGCTGCCGCCGTACGACGTGCTCGACCCCATCCTCGACGCCTACATCGAAGACCGGCTTTCGATCTCCGAGATCGTGGCGCGCGGCTTCGACCGCGCGGTCGTGGAGTGGGTGGTGGCGGCCGTGCACAAGAACGAATACAAGCGCAAGCAGGCCGCACCCGGGATCAAGGTGACGTCGAAGGCGTTCGGTGTGGGGCGGCGTTTTCCGGTGGCCGCGCGCTTCACGCTGTGAGTGCGTCGCACGACCACGTCGCGCTGCACGCGTGGATCAGCGGGCGCGTGCAGGGTGTTTTCTTTCGCGACGCCACCCGCCGCGAGGCGATCGCGCTCGGGCTCTCGGGGTGGGTTCGCAATCTCCGCGACGGACGCGTCGAAGCCCTATTCGTGGGACCGCGCGCCGCGTGCGAGAAGGCCCTCGCATTCGTGCGCGTCGGCCCGCCGCGCGCGCACGTCGACGGCGTCGAGTACGCGTGGGAGACCCCGCGCTCCGACGCTTCGCACGCGTTCGAGATTCGCTAGCCTCCGAGCATCCCCCGGCGGGTGGCGCTCGTGGGGCCCCCGCCGCGCCAGGCGGCGGGGTGACGAGTGACAGGACCCGCCGGGCAGCGTTCGAGAATTACCGGAGAAACGGTGCGATCGCTTCGACCAGTAGGTCGGGGAAACGGCGGGCGCGGCGATGAATGTCGGTGCACACGTGGCGCGTGAAACCCTCCGCGATGACGTCGTCGCCGCGACGCGCGCGGTAATCGAACGTCGCCACGCGACTCTTGACCTCGCGCACCGTGGTCTCGATGGCCAGACGGTCGTCGTAGTCGGCGGCCTTCGAGAAGCGCACGCCGTACTCGACCACCGGTAGCAGGATCCCGCTCCCTTCCAGCTCGCGGTAAGGGTGGCCGATCGCGCGCAACAGGCCGGTGCGGCCGATCTCGAACCACAAGAGATAGCTCGAGTGGTGGGCCACACCCATGCGATCGGTCTCGGCGTAGCGGACCGCGATGGTTTCGACGTGGACGCGCATGGGCCACCACGGTAGCCAAGGTGCGCGTGGTCGCGCAAGCGAGAAAGCCCGTTTACAGCACGCGACCGGTTTCTTATAGTAGAGGGCGCCGCTTCCAGACATCGATTGCCGTCATTCCAATACCGAGGAGTTTCGATGCCCACGCCATTCGTGAATGAGCCCCTGTCCAATTTCGACGATCCCGCGGTCGGGTCCAAGATGCAGCAGGCGATCGACCGCGTGCGCTCCGAGCTCGGCCGCGACTATCCCTTGGTCATCGACGGGCAGAAGGTGAAGACGCCGGCGACTATCGCGTCCATCGATCCGTCCCACCCCGATACCGTGGTCGGCCGGGTCGCGGAAGGCAAGCGCGAGCACGCCGAGCGTGCGTTGCAAGCGGCCCTCGAGCGCTTCAAGACCTGGCAGCACGTCGCCGCCGAAGAACGCGCGTCGTACCTGTTCAAGGCCGCGAAGGTCATTCGCGACCGCAAGTTCGACTATGCGGCGTGGATGGTGTTCGAAGTCGGCAAGAGCTGGGCCGAAGCGGACGCCGACGTCGCCGAGACCATCGATTTCCTCGAGTTCTACGGACGCGAGGCGCTGCGCCTGGCGGCCGAGCAGCCGGTGACGAAAATCAAGGGCGAGGACAACGCGCTCGTGTACATCCCGCTCGGCGCCGGTGTCGTGATTCCGCCCTGGAATTTCCCGATGGCGATCATGGCCGGCATGACGTCGGCCGCCATCGTGGCGGGCAATACCGTCGTCTTGAAACCGTCCAGCGACTCGCCCGTGATCGCGGCCAAGTTCGTGGAGGTTCTAGAAGAGGTCGGGCTTCCGGCCGGTGTCGTGAATTTCGTGCCGGGCGGCGGCGGCGAAGTAGGCGGCTACTTGGTCCAGCACCCCAAGACGCGCTTCATCGCGTTCACGGGCAGCAAGGAAGTGGGGCTGCACATCAACCAAGAGGCGGCCACACCCCGCAAAGGCCAGGTGTGGATCAAGCGCGCGGTCCTGGAGATGGGCGGCAAGGATTCGATCATCGTGGACGAAGGCGTGGATCTGGACGAGGCGGCCAAGGGCGTGGTCGCGTCCGCGTTCGGATTCCAGGGGCAGAAGTGCTCCGCGTGCTCGCGCGCCATCGTGCACGAGAAAGTGTACGACGCCTTCGTCGCGCGCCTGGTCCCCCTGGTGAACGCAATCAAGCAGGGCGCGCCCCACGAGTCCAAGGACAACGCCATGGGTCCGGTCGTGAACGAGAAGGCGGCCCACGACATTCTGGGTTACATCGAAACCGGCAAGTCCGAGGGCAAGCTCCTGACGGGCGGGATGC
>DASPGK010000449.1:0-10812 GCA_035620655.1 Candidatus Krumholzibacteriia bacterium | reverse complement strand
GACTCTGGGTGCGGTTGGTGCGTTCTTCCAGCCCGCGATCATATCGGTCACGCCGTCGCTGGTGCCGCCCGAACGCCTCGCGGCCGCCAATTCGCTGCGCGAGGCGTCGGGGGAATTGGCCACCTTGGTGGGGCAAGCCCTGGGCGGCGTCGCGTTTCGCCTGCTGGGCGCCCCGGTCCTCTTTCTGATCGACGGTGTCTCGTACCTGTTCGCCGCGGCATCGACGTCGTTGGCGAAGATTCCGCCCCACGCCGGCGACGCCAACGAGGGCACGCGCCCGAGCGTGCGACAGGCGCTCCGGCAGGGGTTCGCGTTCCTCGGCGAAACACGGGGACTGAAGTCGCTCGTCGTGGTGGCCACGCTCGCCAATTTCTTCGCCGCGCCCTTCATCGTGGTGTTGCCGTTCTTCGTCGAAGATACCCTGCGTGCGCCGAGCGACTGGTTCGGCTACCTCGTGGCCGGCATCGGCGCGGGGGGGCTCGCGGGGTACGCACTCGCGGGGAGTATTCAGCGCGCTCGCGCAGCCGGGGTCTTGCTCGCCTGTCTGTGCGCGCTGTCTGTATGCATCGGCGCGCTGGCGCTGGTGTCGACGCGGGTGCAGGCGCTCGCGTTGCTCGTCGCCGTCGGTGTGACGGGCGCCGTGTTCAACGTGGGCGTCGTGACGGTGCTGCAACGCCGCACGCCCGACGAGTTTCGCGGCCGCGTGTTCGGCTTGGCACAGACGCTGGCCATGGCGACCACACCGGTCGCGATGCTGCTCGCGGGCCTTGTCGCCGATGCAACCGGCCGCGACGCGCGCTTGGTCTTCGCCGGGTGCGGCGCGGCGATGGTTGTCGTCACCGCGTGCGCGGCCCTGCACCGCCCGCTGCGCGCCTACCTGTCCGAATGAGGGTACCGACGCCTCGTGAATATAGTAACTAAGAGATAAACACGGTTGACGGTGACCGCGCCCGGGTCTACGCTGGAATGGTCCAACATGGGAGGTATGCCATGACGACGGTTCGCGACGTGCTCGACCGCAAGGGCCGCAACGTGTTCGCAGTCGGCCCCGATGCCCCGGTGTACCGGGCCCTCGAGTTGATGTCGGAGAAGCACGTGGGTGCGTTGATGGTGCTCGACGAGGATCGGCATCTGATCGGTGTCGTATCCGAGCGCGACTATGCGCGCAAGGTCGCCCTGGAAGGAAAGTCGTCGAAAGAGACGCCGGTACGCGACATCATGACAACGAAGCTGTTCTGCGTGGCGCCCACGCACAACATCGACGAGTGCATGAGTCTAATGACCGACAAGAGTGTGAGGCACCTTCCCGTGCTCGACGGGGAGCGGCTGGACGGCGTCATCTCGATCGGCGACGTGGTCAAGTCGATGCTGTCGCAGCAGGAGTTCATCATCGAGCAGCTCGAGCACTTCATTGCCGGCCGCTGAAAAACGGTTGATCGGCTCGGTGTCCGGCGCTAGCATGCCCGGATGAACATCAATCGTATTCTCGCTGTCGGCTCGGTCGTCGCCATCGCGTTGTCGGTGCCGTTCTTCGGTCCCAAGTGGAACCGGATGATGCACCTCCTCGGCGGCGTAATGTTCCTCGGCAACGTCCTCGTCACCGCGGTGTGGGCGAGTATGGCCCGCCGCAACCGCGACCCCGAGGTGGTTCGCTTCTGCGTGCGCGGCATCCTGCTGACCGACGCCGTCTTCACGCTCCCCGGCGTCATGCTCCTCTTCGTGAACGGCGGCATCATCGGAACCGAGTGGTTCAAGGCGGGGGCCCCGTGGCTCATGGTCTCGGTGATCCTGTTCACCATCACCGGCATCGTGTGGGGCGCCGTGCTGGTGCCGCTCCAGAAAAAGCTGCTTCGTTTGGTCGACGCGATGCCGCCGCGCGGTCCCGTGCCACCCGAGTACGACGCTCTCTTCGCCAAGTGGTTTCGCTGGGGCGGCATCGCCACGCTGCTCCCGCTGGTAACGTTCGTGCTCATGGTCGTGCGGCCCGTCTTCTAGCATGCGCCGCGTTCGATGGGCTGCGGCGGTCGCGGTGGCGCTCGCCGTCATCGCCGCCTGCGATGATGACAGCGTGGAGCCGTCCGGCACGGCGCCCTTGATGCGCGGTCTCGGAGGCTGGACCGAGTTCGACCAGTGGGCGGTGGGCGATGGCGGGCGGATTGCGCGCTACCGCGGGCTCGGGCTGACCGCCGTGCCCTCGCCGACCACGAACACGCTGCACGACGTGGTTGCATTCTCCGCCTCCGACGTGTTCATGGTCGGAGATAACGGGACCATCATTGGGCCGGGCCTGGTCGAGCAGGCGAGTCCGACCACCCATCATCTCTATTCGCTTTTCGGTTATACCGCTTCCAACTTGATTGCGGTGGGTGCCAACGGCGTCATCGTCGAGTACGACGGTGGAAGCTGGCAGACCGTGTCGAGTCCAACGTCCGTCGATCTGCACGGTGTGTGGGGTCTCGAGGGCGGCGAGGTGATCGCGGTGGGCGTCGGCGGTGTCGTGATTCGGACCGACGGCGTGGGGCCGTGGGCGGTCGTGCCCTCCTTTACGTCGAACGACCTGAACGCGGTGTGGGCCGACAAGCCCGGTGACTGGTTCGCGGTCGGCGACGCGGGAGAAATATGGCAGGAGCGCGGCACGGGCTGGGTGCCGATGGCCTCGCCGCGCGGCGACGACTTCCACGACGTGTTCGGCAGCGACAGCGCGTATGTATGGGCGGTCGGAAACGCGGACTCGATCCTCTTCTACGACCAGATCTCGTGGCGACCGGTCGCGCCCAACGCGAGCGGGCGCATCGACGCCGTATGGGCCACGATTTGTCCGCTCTCGCTCGCGGCCGGCGATCCGTCGGGCACCGCGCATTGCTCGAACACCTACTTCGCGGGTGCGGGCGGAGCCTTTGCGCGCTATACCCTGTTCAACACGTTCGAGGAGCTCTCCGCCGCCGCGTCCGGCGAAGACGCACGCTGAAACGGGACGGAACGATGCGGCGCATCGAGCCGTCGCTGCCCATCGCGGACGACCTGCGCTGAGGGCTGGAACTCGGCTTGCCGCGAGTCGCGCCGCTACCGTATAATCAAGTACGTCGCGAGCGGGATCGTCACACGCTCCCGAAGTCCGCTCCACCGCCCCGGTTTCTCGTCTCGGAGGATCGATGATATTCACGCGTTTCGTCTTGGCCGCGGCACTGGGTTTGGCTTTTCTCGTCGCGTGCGGCGACGACGACAATCCCATCGACGGGGATGCGCCGATCGAACTCACGGCGTACTTCAATCTCAACGTCGACGGGCAACCGATCATCCTCAACAACTTGGGCTACACGAATTCCTCCGGGACGGCGTACAGCATCAAGGCGCTTCGCTTCGTCATCACGGACGTCGTGATGCAGTATGCGGGCGGATCGGTCAAGATCGCCGATTTGCACTACTATGACTTGTCGGATCCGTCGACGCAAAGGTTTGAATTCACCGGACTCCCGCACGAAGAGTGGACCAGCGTCTCGTTCACCTTCGGGCTGGACGAGACCGACAACGTGCGCGACAAGTACCTCTCGAGGCCGCAGTTCCATCTCGATATGCAGTGGCCGACCACGCTGGGTGCGAACCTCGGCTACCACTACATGCAGCTCGAGGGCGACTACGAAGTCAGCCCCGGCACCACCGCCGCCTACACGACGCACATGGGGCCGCGCCAGCTCGACGGCACCAATCCGGATTTCCCGGGGGTGGAGGACGCGACCCCGCACCACTTCCATTTCGCGGTCGATCTGCCGTTCACGCCCGCGCACATCCACAACGAAGGTCGCGGCGAATTGACGATCAATTTCAACCTGAACGACTGGTACGCCGACCTCGACGCGGGCGACGGGATCGATACCGAGTACGACTTCGCGGACTATCCGACCCAAGTGATCATGGGCAACCTCGACGCCCAAGGGAAGCTCCAGCACAACGGCCGCTTCTGCTTCTCCGCGGAACTGGAATCGATCGGCGGACACCATTAGTCGCATCGGTGGGTGACATGAGATTCCCAGTGGTTTCGGGAATGCCGCGTCGCGCGTGGCACGTGGCAGAGACGCTCGTCATCGCCTGCGCGTTCGTCGCGTGCTCGAGCGAGGACGGCGGCGGCCCGGTCGATCCGCCGCAGCCGGAGTGTCCCGATCCCACGCCGCTCACGCTGACCTTGCCGGACAATTTCCCGCTCTTGCCCAATCCGGCCGACAACCCGCTTACGGTCGAAGGCGTGGCACTCGGGCGGCGGTTGTTCTACGACCCCATTCTCTCGGCCGATAGCTCGCTCTCGTGCGGCGGGTGTCACTTGCAGTCGCTCTCGTTCGGAGACTCGCGCCGCTTCAGCGAGGGCATCCACGGGGACAAGAGCCGCCGCCAGGCTCCGACCATCGTCAACCCGGGGTGGAACCTGCGCGGTATTTTCTGGGACGGTCGCGCGGCCGGTTTGGAAGAGCAGGCCACGCAGCCGGTGCCGGAACCGACCGAGATGAGCTTGCCCTGGCCCGACGCGGTCGCGGCCCTGCAAGCGCACCCCGAATACCCCGACCTGTTCTGCGCGGCCTTCGGGTCGTCGCAAGTGACGATGGATCGAGTGGTCAAGGCGATCGCACAGTTCGAGCGCACCTTCGTGTCGGCCAATTCCAAGTACGACCGCTGGAAGCGCGGCGAGGAAGCGCTCACCACGATGGAGGAGCGCGGATTCCGACTCTTCATGCGCGAGGGCAAGGGAGACTGCTTCCACTGCCACGACCAGACGCTGCTCGCGACCGGTACCTTCCACAACACCGGGCTGGACACGGTCGCAATCGACGGCGGCCGCGGCGAGATCACGGGCAACCCGGCCGACTACGGGAAGTTCAAGTCCCCGTCGCTGCGCAATATCATGGAATCGTCGCCCTACATGCACGACGGGCGCTTCATGACCATCCGCGAGGTGCTCGATCACTACAACCGCGGATTTCGCCACGGCAAGCCGGACACGGACCCCGTGGATCCGCAGGTCGATGCGTTGATCAACAAGCGCATCCAGTTTCCGCCCATGAGCTCCGCCGAGCTCGACACGTTGGAGGCGTTTCTGGAGACGCTGACCGACTGGGAGTTCATTACCAATCCCGACCTGTCGAATCCGTTCGAGACCGCCGCACCGGTTGCCAACCGGATGCGAACCGCGCGATAATGAACGGGTCGCACGGCGTGGGGCCGCGCGCCGAAGAGGAGGTCGTCGGATGAAGAGCTGGGTACTAGCGGTACTCGTGACCGCGGTCGCTGCCTCGACCGTGGTCCCCGTCCATGCCGGCCCGAAAGAAGAGCTCGTGGCCGCGGTCGTGCAGCGCGAGGCGGAGCGGCAGCGCGCCATGATCGAGGTCGATCTCGCCGCGCTCGACGACCTCTTCGCCGCCGACGCGACCTACATCCATTCGAACGGACTCGCGCAAACCAAGGCGGGCGTGGTGGCCATGCTCGAGAAGAAGGAACTGCGCTACGTGTCGTTCGACATGAAAGAGGCTACGTATCGCGTGTACGGCGAAACCATCGTGTGCACCGGCACCCAGTCGATTCAGCTGACCTCGTCGGGGCGGCCGTTCACGTCCAACAGCCGCTACACCATCGTGTACGCGGTGATCGACGGCAAGCCGCGCGTGGTCGCATACCAATCGACGCTCTTGCCCGAGATCGTAAAGCAGGAAACCACCCAAGGAGAGTGACATGGTCCAAACCCCATCCACCATGATGCCGATCGGGACGCGCGCCCCCGACTTCACGCTGCGCGAGCCGGCCACGGGCAAGACCTGGTCGCTGGCCGACTTTCGTTCGCCCACCCTGGTCGTCATGTTCATCTGCAACCACTGCCCGTTCGTCATCCACGTGCGCGACGAGATCACGCGCCTCGCGCGCGAGTACGGTGCCAAGGGCGTCGACCTGGTCGCGATCAACGCGAACAACATGGAGAGCCACCCCCAGGACGGTCCCGAGCACATGGCCGCGTTGGCGCGCGAGCTGGGCTGGAGGTTCCCGTTCTTGTTCGACCAGACGCAGGAGACGGCGAAGGCGTACCACGCGGCGTGCACGCCCGATTTCTTCGTGTTCGACCGCGAGCGGGAGTTGTTCTACCGCGGCCAACTCGACGACAGCCGGCCCTCGAACGGAAAGCCGGTGACCGGAGCAGACCTGCGCGGCGCGCTGGACGCCGCGATCGCGGGACGCCGCCCGCCGGTCGAGCAAATGCCCAGCATCGGGTGCAACATCAAGTGGAAGCCGGGCAACGAGCCGGAGTACTTCACGTCGTTCATTTCGTCGCGAAAGACTGGTTGAACGGGTTCCCGGTGGGAGCGACCACCTTGACGTACTCATGCTTGGCCGCGACGTGGCAGCTGTTGCAGGCGGCGAGGTACTTGTCGTAGGCGACTGAGGCGGTGGCGAAGTCGCCGGCCGCGAGCGATCTCGCGAGCGCGGGCTTGGCGGGGTCCAACATCGCCTTGGAGAGCGCGGCGATCTGGAGCCCGTCGTACTGCGGAAACTTCCTTTGAATGAGCTCGAACGTCTCGCCGAGTTCGGCCAGATAGAACTCGGCCAGGGGCTTGTTCTTGGCCTGGATCGAGAGGCCCAGTTTGTGGGCGTGGCGCTGGGCGTGCGACATGTAGATGGCGAGCTCCTCGGTCGGCGGGGCGACGTCGGCGCGGGCCTCGCCGACGGGACGGTGGTGCGACGCCGCCAACCAGACGTTGGCCAGGAGCGAGAGCGCCAGCGCGCCGCGCAGTAAACGCGTGTTCATGGTTGCGTGCCTCCTTTGCAAGCGGTCATTATATTCAGAGCATCCGAGGACGATCAATGACGAGACGTTTCCAGACTCCGGAGAGCTACCAGGGCTCCATCATCTCGCGGGTCAAGCGCGCGCGGGCGACGGCCGACCCGCGCAAGCGCGACCTGGCGCCCACGGTGCTCGATTTCGGCCCGCTCCGGGTGGCGCTCGCGCGCCACTTCGGCTTCTGCTACGGGGTCGAGAACGCGGTCGAGATCGCGTACCGCACGCTGGCCGAACACGCCGACCGGCGCGTGTTTTTTCTGTCCGAGATGATCCACAATCCGAGTGTCAATCGGGACCTGGTCGAGCGCGGCGTGCGCTTCATCTTCACGCCCGCGGGTGAGCAATTGGTGCCGTGGGAGGAAATCACACCCGACGACGTCGTGGTGGTGCCGGCCTTCGGGACCACCCTCGAGATGCAGGAGAAGCTGGCGGAGCGCGGCGTGGACGCGTATCGCTACAACACCACCTGCCCGTTCGTCGAGAAGGTGTGGAAGCGAAGCGCGCAACTCGGTGCGGATCGCTATTCGGTCGTGGTGCACGGCAAGGACACGCACGAAGAGACCCGCGCGACGTTCTCGCACAGCCGCCTCGGCGCCCCCACCGTGGTGGTGCGAAATCTCGCCGAGGCGCGGCAGCTGGGCGATGTGATCCGCGGCACGCGCGGGCGCGAGGACTTCCGGAGCACCTTCGGGCACAAGTCCTCGCCCGGCTTCGACCCCGAGCGCGACCTGGCGCGCGTCGGCGTGGTGAATCAAACCACGATGCTCGCCACCGAGACCCACGAGATCGCGCAGGAGCTCCGGCGCGCGCTCGTCGATCGCTACGGTCCCGAGAGCATCGACGAACACTTCGCCGATACCTCGGACACGTTGTGCTACGCCACCATCGAAAACCAGAACGCCACCTACGCGCTGATCGAACACGGCGCCGATCTCGCCATCGTGGTGGGCGGGCACAACTCGTCGAACACCTCGCACATCGTCGAATTGTGCGAACAGGCCATGCCGACGTATTTCGTGGAGAGCGCCGACGACCTGCTCTCGCCGTCCGCGATGCGTCATTTCTCGCTGGCGAAACGCGTCGTGACGACGTCGGAGGGCTGGCTTCCACGGCAGCGTCCGGTCACCGTGGTCTTGACGTGCGGCGCGTCGTGCCCGGACGCGATCCTCGACGGCGTGCTGCGGCGGCTGCTCTCGATGGTGCCCGGCGTTCGCGCCGTCGACGACGTGCTGGCGCCGTTCCCGGAGGTCGAAGCGGTATGAAGCCCGCCCCGTGGTTGCTCCTGATACTCGCGCTCCCGGCCGCCGCGCTCGCCGCGCCGCCGCAGGTCGTCTCGGTCCAACCCGCGCGCCAGCGTGTCGACGCGCCCGCGAACGGCGTGATCGAGGTCCAGTTCGACGCCGATATCGATCCCTCCACGGTCGACGCGGTGAGCTTCCGCGTCTTCGGCCGCTGGTCGGGGCCCGCGAGCGGCGCGCGCCAGGTGGTCGCGGGGCTGATCACCTTCATCCCCGACGACCCCTTTTTCGCCGGCGAATACGTGACCGTCTCGATGAGCCGAGCCATCGAGAACACCTTGGGCGAAGCGATGGCGTTCGGCCACGCATGGAGTTTTTGGGTCGAGACCGCCCCCGCCTCGCTCGACTTGGATTTCGTGACGCGATACGACGTGCGTCAGTCGGGGGAAACATGGGTGCAGCCGTACGGCGCGTACGCGGGCGACCTCGACAACGACGGCTGGTCGGATCTCTTCGTGCCGTGCGAACAAAGCGACGACGTACGCATCTACATGAACAACGGCGCCGGCCTGTACCCGGGCGGCTTCACGATCACCAAGCCGACCAACATGAACACGCCCAGCCCCAACGAGGGGGCCGATTTCGACAACGACGGCGAGATCGACGTGGTGGTGACGAACGTCAGCAGCGATCGCGTCATCGTGATGTTCGGGGACGGCTCGGGCGCGTTCCCCACCAGCGTGGGGCTCTTGGCGGGGGCGACACAAGTACGCGGTGTGGGCGTGCTCGACCTGAACGGCGACGGCTTGGACGACATCGTGACCGCGAGCCGAGTGCTCAACAAGACCTCGATCTTCATCAACAACGGCGCCAGGACCTTCGCGGCGCGCGTCGACATCGAGGCGGGTGTGGAAGCGGAGACGTCGATCGCGGTGGCCGACGCCAACAACGACGGCATCCTGGATGTGTTCCTGGGTAACTACAACATTCCGCGCAACGTCACCGTCCTGCTCGGCAACGGCAACGGCGGCCTGGTCGCGCAGACGCCGGTGCCGACCAGCGGCCAGCCCTGGATGCTGGCGGCCGGCGACTTGAACGGCGACGGCGACGTCGACGTGTTCTCCGCCAATTCGAGCGGCAACGGGATCGGCGTCCACTACGGCAACGGCGCGGGCGGAATCTCCGCGGTGTCGTCGCTCGCCACCGGCGGCTTTCCGCTCGCGATCGACGCCGGCGACATCGACGGCGATGGCGACCTGGAGCTGGTGTCGAGCGACTACGGGTCGGGGTCGTGGACGGTCTGGGAGAACAACGGCGCCGGCGGCTTCGTCGACCCGCGCTCGCTGGCCGCGAGCTCGGCGGGCTCGTGCGCGACCCTGCACGACCGCGACAACGACGGCGACCTCGACCTGACCGGCCTCGACGAAGTGGACGACTGGGTCTATCTGTTCGCGAACGACTCCTCGGCCGCGAGCGCGCCGCGCACCCCGGGCGCCGCCGTGACGATGGAGCAGAACCACCCCAATCCGTTCAACCCGTCGACGACCATTCGCTTCACGCTCGCGGGCGAGGTCTTCGTCACCCTGACCGTGTACGACGCGACCGGCGCCTTCGTGGTCACCCTCGCGAACGCGCGCTACGCGGCGGGCCCGCACGACGTGCGCTGGAACGGGACCGACGCCTCCGGTCGCCGCGTCGCCTCGGGTCTCTACTTCTACCGCCTCAACGCCGCCGGCTCCGAGCTCTCGCGCAAGATGACGCTTCTCAAGTAGAACGCGGGCCGCTAGAGTCTCCCGCGTGAGAAGCCTCTGGAACGACGCCGACGCCCGCGCGTTCGCGAGCGACCCGCTTGCGCTGCGCGTGTACGCGTCGCGCCTGATCGGGCAGGATCCGTCGCTCGTGCTCCACGGCGGCGGCAACACCTCGGTCAAGGCGAAGGCGCGCGACCTGTTCGGCGACGAGCACGACGCCATCTGGGTCAAGGGCAGCGGATGGGACCTCGCCACCATCGAGCGGGCCGGGTTCGCGCCCCTGCGCCTCGACGTCGTGCGCCGCATGGCGGACCACCATTCCATGACGGACGCGCGCATGGTGGAGATGCTGCGCGCGGCACTCCTCGACCCCAACGCGCCCAACCCCTCCGTCGAAGCGATCCTGCACGCCGTGATTCCGTTCACCTTCGTCGACCACACCCACGCCGACGCCGTGGTCACCATCACCAACACGCCCAAGGGCGTCGAGCGCATCGGCGAGATCTACGGCAACCGCATCTTCATCGTGCCCTACGTGATGCCCGGGTTCATTCTGGCCCGCGAAGTGTTCGGCATGACCAAGGACATCGACTGGGAAGAAGTCGAGGGCATCATTCTCATGAACCACGGCGTGTTCACCTTCGGCGACGACGCGCGCACCAGCTATGAGCGCATGATTCAGGTGGTGACGGAGGCCGAGGATTACCTCGAGATGCACGCGCCGCTGGCCCAAGACGACGAAGAAGGCGCCGACGCGACCACGCTCACCCGCGGCGACCTCGTGACGCTCGCGCGCATTCGGCGCGCGGTGTCGAAGGCGGCCCAGACCCCCTTGCTCGCGTCCCACGACGGCAGCCCGCTGCACGTCGCGTTCTCGTCGCGCGCCGACGTGGGTGAGATCGCGTCGCGCGGTCCGCTCACACCCGACCACGTGATTCGCACCAAGCGCGCCGCGTTCGTGGCGGGCGCCGACCTGGATGCCGGTGTCGAGCGCTACGCGAAGGAGTAT
>DASPGK010000448.1:0-8672 GCA_035620655.1 Candidatus Krumholzibacteriia bacterium | reverse complement strand
CTCCAGCGCCATTTCCAGGTGCTTACGAGCCTGGTCGGCTCGATTGCGATTTACCAGTTCCAGCGCGCGGTTGAAGAGAACGTTGGATTCGTGCGTCCCGTTAGGGGCGCCGGTTTCCTCGAGTGTCTCGACAATGCTCATGGGCACACTCCTGGGGTTGCGATCCGGCACGGCGAACGCGGTTCGGAACGTCGTTTTGCACGGAAATCGGCGGTCGGAACGACCGCGGGAGAGAGGCAGCAAATCGTGTACCGCCGCGGAAAGGAAGGATGCCCCACCCCGACGCCCCGCGCGGCGCTTGGGGGGCGTCCCTACCACCCGTCGGCCGCGTGGAAGAGCCCCACGAAACGGTCGCCGTCGACGACGGCGGCGAAGGGTTTGTTCGACTCGCGCAGGTAACGATAGACGCGGGAGGCGTCCGTGCTCGCTTCCGCGACGGGGAAATCGCGGCGCGCGATCGACAAGAGATCCTGGTCCGCGCGCCCGTCGCGCAGCGCGCGCATCAAGTCGGAGGCGGCCACCACCCCGGCCAGCGAGCCCGCCTCACCCGCGACCGCGTACGCCGGCGCGGCCAAGGTGCCCACGCGGCGCGTGGCGGACACGACGCGGTCGTCGGCCGAGAGCACGGGCGTTTCGGCGTCGACGAGATCCCCGACGCACCGGCCCGAGAGCACCACGCGCGCGCGAATCGCGCGCTCTTCCAGCATGCCGCCGACGAAGACGAGCACCGCGATCACGGACAGCATCGCGAAGGTGAAATCGAGGAACGCGAGGGTCGCGAACCCGAGTGCGAGCAGCTGGCCGACGGCGCGCGCGCGGCGCGTCGCGTCCAGGTAGGACATCCGGGTCGCCAGGGCGCCGCGCAGGATGCGTCCGCCGTCCATCGGGAACGCGGGCGTCAGGTTGAACAGCCCCAGCGCGAGGTTGGCCCACGCCAGGTCGACCAGGAGTCCGTCGCCGTGCGGGGATGTCCCCGCGAGAGCCAGCCCGGCGAAGAGAATCGCGGCAATTGCGAAGCTGACGACCGGTCCCGCGATGGCCACCAGGATCTCGTGGCGGGGCGCTCGGGGAGTGATTCCGCGCGGGCCATTCCACCGATCGGCAGCAAGAGGATGTCGCGGAACCGAATGCCGTAGCGACGCGCTTGGAGGCAGTGGCCGAGTTCGTGGAGCACCACACAAGCGAAGATCGCGAGCACGAGGATCACCGCGCGCAAGGCGTCGGCGGCCGAGCCGGAGCTCCACGCGACCGCGGCGTACACCACGAGAATCAAGGGGAAGGTCGCGTGGACTTTCAGCGGTATGCCAAAGACGCGACCGATGCCGGCGGTGTACTTCACGTCACTTGCCCCTGCCCGGCGGGTGTGCTAGAATGACTGGGCAACCGGCCCCTTCGTAAGTCGTTCGAATGACATAGTTTCTGTCCCCGTCCGCGGCCATCGCCGCCGGTCGTCGGGTTTCATGCGCGCAACCGAACGTCATCCTTTGCGATCCTTGGTAACGATCACCACCGCCGTGGCGGTCGCGTGGGCCCTTGCGCCCGTGCCGGCCGGCGCCGAGTTCGTGCGCTACGACTTCGAGGGCACGCTTTTCAGCGAAGCCCCGCAGCCGGTTCTCGACCATTGCGTGGTCGAGGACAACGGCGTCTACCACCTCTTCTACCTGCGCGGTAACCCCGCCGTCAACATCGGCCACGCGATCACGACCGACTTCGTCCATTGGGACATCGAGCCGCCCGTTCTCACCCTCGGGACGTGGGACAACAAAGCGATGTGGGCGCCGTTCCTGCTCCCGCTCGCGACCGGCGGCTGGGCCATGTTTTACACGGGGGTGAACCTGCTCAACTCGCAGCAGGCCGGGATCTCCTGGTCGACGACCATGTACGATTGGTACAAGTGGCCGGACCCGATCTATCACCCCGACCCCGTATGGGCCGAGTGGACCGAGACCGGCTTCGCGCACGGGCGCGACCCGCACGTCGTGGAGTACCAAGGCCGCTATTACATGTTCAATACCGCCAAGACCAACACCAACCGCGGTGCCGTGTCGTGCGCGGTCTCCGACAACTTGCTCGACTGGGAGGATATCGGCCCCATCTACGTGCACGACAGTTGGCACGTGCTCGAATCGGTGTTCATCCTGCAGCGGCCCAACGGCAAATGGCACATGTTCTTCACCGAGGAGACCGTCGCGGGCACGTCGCACATGTATTCGGATTCGCTCCTCTCGGGTTGGGATATCGGGACGAGGCGCGTCATCGACTTCGGCCACGCGCCGCAGATCACCGACACCCATATCGGGCAGCTGTTCTCGCGCCACGCGGTGTACAACGACGCGCACGGCACCCAGCGCTACGTGTTTCGATTCACCCCGATGGTGTGGCTCAACGACCAAGCCGTGGTGCCTCGCCCGCTGGTGCTCTCCGGCGCGTGGACCTTCGTCCCGGGATCCGGCGACGGTTTCTACTACCAGCCCACCTTCGGCCACAACGCGTTCGTGCGTAACGAGAACTATGCGGCGACGTTCCAGGGTGATTTTTGGATCAACTCCTACGAGTACTACACCGGCCCGCTGGGCTACGGGACGCCGGGACAGTACTTCGGCGACCCCAAGATGGGGATCATTCGCTCCAATCCATTCACGATCGAGGGCAATTCGATGAATCTGCTGGTGGGGGGCGGCGACTACCCGAGCCAGTGCTACGTGGCGCTGGTCGACGCGCAAACCACCGAAGTGCTGTTCAAGGAATCCGGTCGCAATAGCAACGAAATGGACCGTCGCTACTGGAGCCTGACGCCGCACATCGGAAGATCGGTTTATATCGAGATCGCGGATCTGTCGACGAGTCCCTTCGGACACATCTGCGTCGACGACATCGTCGAGTCGGGCGACGTCCTGCTGCCGGGGACGGGCGGCTCCGGTCGCGGGAAGCAAGTCCCCAGTTCGCGCACCCAGGCCTCCGCCGATCCCCGCCCGGGAGCGACGACGCGCCTCTTGCCCAACACGCCCAATCCGTTCAACCCGGCGACGACCATCGGCTACGAGCTCGCGCGAGACTCGGACGTGCGCGTCGACATCTTCGACGCGCGCGGCGCGCACATTCGGACGTTGGTGGACGGGCGCGAGAGCGCGGGTGCACACCGCGTCGCGTGGAACGGCACCGACGGGCGCGAAAACCCGCTTGCGTCCGGTGTGTACTTCTACCGGCTCACGGTCGACGGCAGCGCGGTCGAGACGCGCAAGATGGCGCTCTTGAAGTAACCCCGCACGCACGCGCTTCGAGGACGGAATCGTCCTTTACCGCCAGCGCGTTTCCCCATACATTGGACCCATGCGCGCGCGCGTCTTGGCCCTGCTCGTGCTCGTCGTGCTGGTGGGTGCGCACGCGCGACCCGCTCGCGCGCTCGACGACCTCGCGGCGCAAGAGCGGCTGGGTGCACGCATCGGTTACGTCGAGACCTACGACGGCGTCTATCAGTACTTCGGTCCCGGCTGGGACGTGCTGCTCTACTTCAACGAGCGCATTCACTCGCGCCTCTTCCTCGACCTCCACGTCGGCGCGATCTACCTGGGCGACATCCTGGACCCTGAGTTGGACGACTTCATCACCCGCTACACCAACGTGGAGTCGGAGATGCGCATGTTCTATTTCAGCCTCGGGCTGGCCTACGGATTCCCGCTCGGAAAGAGTCCCTACACGCTGACGACGTCGCTGGCGGCGGGCGTCTATTCGGTGAGCGTGGCCTTCGTCTCCGACTTCGTGTCCGACGATGTGAGCGATAGCTACTTCGGAGGCAACGGCAGCATCGGCCTCATGCGGCGCTTGGGCACCGGTTGGGCGCTGGAAGCGAACTGTACCCTGCACTACTTCGATACCAGCGCGGGATACAGCGATCTCCTGTGGGTGTTCACCGCCACCGAGGCGGTGGACCCGGTGCTGTTCGGCGTGTCGCTGGGACTCGCGGTTGACCTGCGCTAGTTCGAAGACGCGCTGTCGGCGGCCGCCGCGATCTCCAGCTTGCGAACGATCTCCTTGGCCTCGGCGTCGGCGGGCTCGAGGAGCGCGTAGCGGCGCATGGCCGCCAGCGCCGGCCGCACGCGCTTCTGCGACGCGTAGGCCATGGCGAGGTTCTTGAACCCGTTCGGGTACTCGGGAAAGCGCCGCGTGGTCTCCTCGAACACCGCGATCGCGTCCTCGGGCCGACCCATCTCGGCGTAGCACGCGCCCAGATTGTTGTACGCCTTGGCGTAGTTGGGCGCGATCTCGGTCACCTTGCGAAACGCGG
The DNA here is from genome assembly GCA_035620655.1 of Candidatus Krumholzibacteriia bacterium. GTDB lineage: Bacteria > Krumholzibacteriota > Krumholzibacteriia > WVZY01 > JAKEHA01 > JAKEHA01. Next base: position 4,387 of record DASPGK010000448.1, on the reverse strand, counting down.
CTACCGCCTCCTCGAAACGCCCCATCTCGCGCAGCGTAACCCCCATGTTGTTGTACGCCTGCACCATGTTGGGGTCGTAGCGCACCGCGAGCTGGTACTCGCGGATCGCCTCGCCGGGGAGATTCACGCGCCGCAGCGCTTGCGCGAGGTCGTAGTGGACCGACGGTGCGGCGGGCTCGATGTCGAGCGCGCGGCTGTAGTCCTCGATGGCCTTGAAATCGTCGCCGTTCTCCTTGTGCACGACCGCTCGCTGCACGTAACCCTCGGCCTGCTTGGGATAGATGGCGATGGCGCGGTCGATCTCGCGCAGCGCGGGCGCGTAGCTTCGCAGCTCGCTCAAGCGCCGCCCGCGGTGCACGTACTCGCGATACATCACCATGCTCTCGTCGAGGCGAAAGATCGACGGGTTGGTGGCGAGGAACAACAGCAGCAAGGCGAACGCGGCCGCGGCCGCCGCGCGCGGCCGTCGCGCGAGCGCCGGCAGCGACACCAAGGCAAAGCCCGCGAACAGACACAGCACCGGGACGACCTGCGACCGGTAGCGCCCGGTCACGAAGAACACCACGATCGACGCCGCGTACGCGAGCACGTACCCGCTCAAGAGCCCGCTGCCGCGCCGGGAGCGCGCCGCCAGGACCATCCCCAATATCCCGACCGCGACCACGAACCACGTGCTCACGAACAGCGCGCGCAACCAGGTCGACTCGGCGGCGTGCACGTCGAAGCTTTCGATCTGCGGAACCTCGTAGCCGTTGAAGAACAGGATCACCTTGCGCGCCATCAATCGGAGAGAGCGCGCGGGGTCGGCGCGTACGTCGGTCATCGCGCGCTCGAACCAGTAGTGCGACACCTCGCTCGGGGTGGCCGCGCGCCCGGTGGCGCGCTCGACGTACTCGCTGGTGGTCACGTCGTCGATCTCGTCGACGCCGCGGATGGGCACGAAGGTGCCGTTGGCAGCCAGGCTGTTTCCGATGTAGAAATTGATGCCCGCGTTGGACGTAACGGGGACGAAGTCGCGGCTCACCGCCAGGTTGTGCACGACGGCCGGCGCGAGTACGGCCACGATCGCGAGCCCGAACGCGAGCACACTGCGCACGCGGCGCCGCCCCGATTCGACGCGCACGATCCACCCCAGTACCACGGCCGCGAACACGAGGATGCTGGCCCGCGCCAGCGCCGAGAGGCCGAGGATTGCTCCCGCCGCGGCGTAGGTGCGCGGCGTCGCCGCGGGCGCGCGCAACAGGAGCAACAGCGCGGCCGCGTTGAGCAGCGCCCCCATCCACTCCATCAGGAGCTCGGTCTCGTAGAACGTCATGGCGCCGTGCAGTGCGAGGAGCGCCGCGCCCACGAGCGCGGCCGACGGGCGGAACACGCGCCGGCCGATCAGGAACGCGAGGGTCACGGTGAGCGCGCCGCCCGCAGCCTGCAGCACGCGCACCCACATGAAGTCGCGTCCCACCGTCGAGTAGACCAGGGCCAGGAAGTACGGGTACAGCGGTCCCATGAAGAAGGCCTCGTCGCGCACCACGTGGCCGCGCGCGATGTCCTGCGCCATGGTGTCGTAGTAGCGCGCGTCCATGATGGGGACCTTGACGTAGAGCGCGTCGGCGGTGTGGGCGACGTAGCCGATCTTGAGTGCGAGCGCGGCGATGAAGAGCAGCAGAGGCACGCGCCGGCCCTGCGCCAGTGTGCGGTCGATTGCGACCAGCGCGCGTTCGATACCATCGAGGATGCTCGCCATCGCGTCATTACATAGCTCATGCCCCCCGCGCTCGCAAGGGATTCCCTTGACCGCGGCGGTCGCGAACGCCTATTCTGGCGCGACTTACGGCGCATCCGCCCATCGCTTGTCGAATCCATCAAGACTCCGGGAGAAGACCATGACGCTTCGGGACGAGCTGCTGCAGCACTTGCTCGCGCATTCTTTTCGCACCGGCGAGTTCACGCTCGCGTCGGGGCGCAAGAGCAACTACTACATCAACGGAAAGATGACGACGCTGGACGCGCGCGGCGCGTACCTCGTGGGGCGCACCTTTCTCGCCATGGTCGCCGACGACGTGCCCGACGCGGTGGGCGGCTTGACGCTGGGCGCCGACCCCATCGTCGGCGCGATGATCGCGCTCGCGGGCCTCGAGGACCTGCCGCTCAAGGGCTTCATCGTTCGCAAGGAAGCGAAGGGGCACGGCACGCAATCACTGGTCGAGGGATCGTTGTCGAAGGGCGAGCGTGTCGTCATCGTCGAAGACGTGGTGACGACCGGCGGCTCGTCGCTGCAAGCGATCGCCGCGGTGAAGGCGCTGGGTTGCGAGGTGCGCAAGGTGCTGGCCGTGGTCGACCGCGAAGAAGGCGGGCGTGAGGCGCTGAAGCAGGAAGGTCTCGTGCTGGAAGCCGTGTTCACCGCGCGCGAGTTGATGGCCGCGGTCAAGTAGGAGCACCGGATCGCAACGGGGGCTTCCCTCGTTGCGATCCGGTATTACGCGATCACGTGTCCGACGCGGCCGAGGAGCCGCCCCAACACCAACCCTACCGCCGGTGTCGCGTACGCGAGCACCGCGCCGCGCACCATGTCACCGGCCACTGGAGCGCCCGCGGTGATTCCGCACACGATCGCGGCCACGATCCCGATCGCAGCCACGATCACCACCGAGTAGATGTACTCGTGCTCCATGCGAATGATCGTCTTGACGAGGCGGCGCGGGTCGAGCGTCTTCGCCACCGGTCCCGCAAAGCCGCCGATTGAGACGAACGCGGCGGGAAGATACAGCGCGAGCACGATGGACGCGGCGACCACGAAGATCGGGCTGCCCGCGATGTAGCGCCACAGCGTCTGGTCCTTGACCCCCTCGATCAGCATGACGCCCTTGGCCGCGGCGAACACGATGACGCCGAGCTGGAGCGCGACCACGGCCATCAGCAGCGATGGACGGCCCAGCTTGCGCCACGGGTCGGCGAAGCTGCGATCCCACTCCGGCGGCTTGTTCGCGCCGCGCGCGGTGTACTCCATCACCTGGAACATCCACAAGAACACGAGCGCGGACGCGAGAATCCCGCCGAAGCGCACGAACGACAGCCCCGCGATCACCGCGGCGGGCACGATGACGTACAGCGGCCCGCGCGCGAGCGGCATCGCCGCGAGCTGTCCGAGGTCTTCCCAAATCGGCGCCGGGCGATCGAGGTAGCGGAAGGTCCGGAGCTCCGTCTTCGAGAAACGCCGTTTGACTTCCTGGGCCGCGCGCGCGTGGTACGGGTAGCGATGGAGCACGGACTGGAAGTGGTTCTTCGCCTCGTCGCGATTTCCGAGCTGGGCCGCGATCACGCCCGCGTCCAGACGGGCTTCGAGGTCGTCGGGGGCGGCTTCCGCCTGCTCGAGCGCCGCCTGGTATTCGGCCTCCAGCTTCTTCTTTGCCTCCGAGGCCGCGTCGTCCTCGGGTGCTTCCTGGGGCTTGGAGCCGGCGGCGGCCGCCGCCAAGCGCGTCTCGCCCAGTTCAGCCCATCGGTTCTCTTCGGGAAGGAAGATACGGGCCCGCCGTGTGAGGTCGCCGGAGCGGCAGAGGTTTTCGATCTCCTCCCAACTCCACTGCTCCTCGCGCGTGGATCCTTCGCGTAGGACGAAATACAGCGTTCCCGTGCTCATCGAAAGTCGGCTCCTCCCCGACAGGGTCAAACGAGCTGTTGGAGCACGCCGCATGCCAACGGAGGGGGAACCCGGGCGACAGGGGCGGACGATCCCGAAAAGAAACGGGCCCGCCGGTGGGCGGGCCCGAGGGGTATCCAGTCCTTGGATAACCGGGATATTTAGAAGCTCAGGGCCTGGCGGCGCCGCAAACCGGCGAAAGCGCCGATCGCGAGGAGTCCTGACCCGAGCAAGACCCAGGTCGAGGGCTCGGGGGTCGCGTACGGATTGGGGCGATCGCGCGGGCGGTCACGGTCGCGGTACCGACCGCGTCCACGATCCCGGTCACGATCCCGGTCGCGTCCGCCTCGCCCGCCGCTGCTCGCGATGACCGGACCAGACGGATCCCACGAGCCCCGCGTGACGGTGCCCGACTCCTGGTTCATCTCGAACAGGCCGTCGAATGCAGCGGAGCCGCTGAACGGCGTGTAGCTCGCGCCGGTGCCACCGCCGTTGACCACCAATCCGCCGGTCACCGGCGTGCGCGTCGAAGCGAGCGGCCCGGCCGCGGACGACGCATCGGAGGCATCGCGCAGCGACGCGTTCAAGTCGTTCTGCAAGGTCGTCGCGGTCCACTGACCCGCCGCCTCGATGGACGGCTCGCGGACGGCCTGGCTGGACGCGGAGAGGATTGATGCGCCGGCCTGCGAACCCACGAAGAGGCTCGCGACGACGAATGCAATGATGCGGGGCTTCATGATTCGAATCCTTTTG
>DASPGK010000447.1:0-3609 GCA_035620655.1 Candidatus Krumholzibacteriia bacterium | reverse complement strand
TGCCGTAGACGCCGTAGACCACCTGCACGTTCTCCGGCGCAAGCCACGCGCCGAGGCGCTCGATGAGCGGGCCTTCCGGCCGCACCCGCCAGGCCTCGCCCAGGGCGACGTCGCAGGCCACCTTGTAGTTGCTGCGACTGTTGGTGATGCCGCGGCCCAGGGTCTCGCCCGCGTCGCCCAGAATAACGGCCTTGGTGGTGGTCGAGCCCAGGTCGATGCCGACGCAGATCTTCATGCGGTCCTCCCGGCGCGCTTCTGCTCGATCATCTGCAGGTACGACTCGAGCCGGTTCTTGATGTTGGCCGCGGAGAAGTAGCGCGGATCGACGAGATCGCTCTCGATGAAGCCGCCCGGACGCCCGGTGCGACGCTCGACCTCGCGCAGGATCATGAGCTGCCCCGCGCTGAACGAGTTGCAGCTCTTGATGGAGTTGACGAGCAGTCCGTCGGCGTCGAAGTCCTGCACGTAGCGCGCGAGCATCTCCACGCGCCGCGGGAGCGACAGATTGGTGTAGCAGCCCAGGCAGTACTCCGCCAGGCTCTCGAGGGGGCGGTTGGGGTCGTGGCGGAAGCCCATGTCGTACACGCCCCCCACCTTGGTATAGGTCGACGCCACCACTACCGCGCCCTCGTCCGCGAACATCTTCCAGAACTCGCGGAAGTTGGTCCAGTTGGGCGGCCCTTCCACCACCAGCCGGAAGCGCTCGCGCTCCATCGGTCCCTCGGGTGTGACCGGGCCGAGCCCCTCGCGCGCCCGCTCCTCCACCTCGTCGCGCAGCATGCGGTAGTAGTCGACCGCGTCCTCGGTGCCCCGGAACGCGCTGAAGATGGGACCGATGTAGTACACGCCCCCGAAGTACGCATCGATCGGCGAGGGACGGCTGCGCGCCGCGTTGAGCACGGCAACCAGGTCGTCCTCGGCGCGCGCCGAGCGCGTCAGCATGGCGCGCAGGCGCGCCTCGTCGTAGCGCTTCCCGGACACCTGCTCGAGGAGTGGGATGACCTTGTCGCGAAGCTGCTCCACCACGTACGTGCGCATGGAATCCGTGATCACACCGCCGGCTTGGTAGGGGACGTGCAGCATGGCCACGGGGCAGTCGTACTCTTCGCGCAGGATCTCGAACCACTTCATGAACGTGAAGCAGCCGGTGTAGGAGAGCAGCAGCAGGTCGGGCTTCGGAAGCCGTTCGCCGGTGGGGCCGACGTTGCCGGACTTCATCATTCCCAGGTCGCACTTCACGTACGTGCACACGTCCTCGGAATGACCGAGCTTCTCGGCGATCGCGATGTACTCGCGCGACTTTCCGCGCATCGCCGACTGCAGCGCGTTGATCTCCGGCAGCACGGGCAGAAGGTCGAAACTCCGGATGAGCTCCGTGAGGTTGCCGGGTACGAAGGTATACACGCTCTTCTCGCCGGTGTCGGGGGTGTTGGCGAGGCGCGTGTAGTGCTCCGCGATCATGGTCTTCTGGCGAAGCTGGCTGTCTTCCTTGTGCACCTGCGTCTCGGTCTTGGGCGCCATGGTTACACCTCGCTCCACAGTTTGATCGAGTCCGCGAAGGTCCCCGATTGTTCGCGGATCACCTGGAACTGCCCGTTGTTCTCGGCGAACTTGAAGGCGGTGTAGGGAATACCCGCCTTCTCCAGCGCGCGCACCGTCATCGGTTGGTCGAGCAGGGCGGGGTCGCAGAAACTCGCCGAGCAGTAGATCACGCCCTCCGCCGCGCACTCCCGCACGCGCGCCACCAGCTCGGCTCCCTTCTCGTGCTCGGCGATGTAGCGCACCGGGCTCGCTACGCCGTCCTCGACGAACGCGCGCACGATGTTGTCCATGGGATCGCCTTCCACGCGCACCTCCCCGCGGATGAATCGGTGCACCTGAACGAAATCGTCTTCCACGATGTAGCAACCCGAGCGTTCGAGCGTCTTGATGAGACCCAGCGGCGGCTGTTCGCAGAACGAGCCGGTGAGAAGCACCCGCGCCTGGTCCAATGGCTGGCGCGTGGTGTCCTCGTTCACCGCCGTGATGTACTCCTCCAGCATCGCGGTGAAGTCCTCCACCGCCATCACCTGCCCGGCACGCAGCAGGAGGTAGAGTTCGTGCGTCGGGATCTTCCAGGGCGCGCGTCGTCGGAGACCGAACAGCGTCTCGACGCGGCGGCGGTTCTCGTTGTAGGTCACGATGGAGGCGCGCAGGACCTCCGGTTCCAATGGGCGCGCCCCGTGCGCGACGAGTTCGTGCGAGAGGTGCTCCAATTCCCGGCGGTAGAAACTACCACCGAGTGCGGCGTCGAAGTTCTGCGGCACGTCCAGGTAACACGAGAGCCGGTCCGGAAACTGGAGCTGCCACATGCCCGAGAGGTTCCGGATCACGTCGCAAGTGGCCGGGAAGATCATGCCGTCGAGACAGTCCAGCGATCCATTGAGTCCCATCTCGATGGTGCTGCGCGGGATGTGGCAGATGTACGACTGGTAGTACGCGTCGCCGCGAATGATCTCGAGATCGTCCCCGCCTCCCATGATGCCGACCGGCATGACGCCCTGCGCGTGCAGCATCTCGCGCGGGATGTAGATGGGCATGAAGCCGATGGCCAGGCCTCGGGTCCGTGCCTTCCACGCGCGCACCTCACCCAGCGTGCGATCGCGGTACAGATCTTCCGCGCGCTGCAGGACCGCGGACAGCCGCGACGAGGCGCCCGCGCTCATTGGTCCCTCCACGCCGGCGTTCGCTTCTCGAGAAACGCCCGCAATCCTTCGTTCGCATCGGCGGTGGGCATGAGATCTTCGAGATACATCGCCTCCAGCCGTCCCAGCTCCGCGACCAGCCGATCGCCGAATCCGAGCCGCGCCGCGCGTACCGCCCAGCGCAGGCTCGATGCCGAACGCGGCAAGAGGTGCGCGCGCGCGTACGACAGGGCGGCCTCGAACGGATCGTCGTCGACCTCGTCGACCAGGCCGAGCCGCATCGCCTCTGCGGCAGTGACGGTCCGTCCCGAGAGGAGCAGGTCCTCCGCACCACCGCGCCCCATGCGTTCGCACAGGATCACGGAGGCGACCGGCGCAAAGACGCCGAGCGTGATCTCCGGCTGGCCGAGGCGCGCGTCCCCGGCCGCAAAGACGCGGTTGCAGAACGCCGCCAGCTCGAGCCCGCCGCCCAGGCAGTTCCCGCGCACGGCGGCCAGCGTCACCACCGATGCGTCGAGCATGGCGCGAAACAGTCCGTGGAACGCGGCCAGCATCGCGGCGCACGACTCGGGGAGATGCTCCTGCACGCTCGCGCCGAAGGAGAAATTCGGCCCCTCACCCTCCAAGACGATCGCCTTCACGCGCGCATCTTCGCGTGCCTTCTCGAAGACGTGCGTCAACGCCACGGTCTTGTCGCGGTCGAGAATGTTCGCGCGAGGCGTGTTGAGTACCACGCGCCGGATGGCACCGTCGTCCATGTTCTCAACGCGCACCACCATTTCCGGCCGCGCGGTTTCGGTGTTCATGCCCGCTCCCCTCCTCAGACCTTGCGGCTGCCGGCGCCGTCGGGTTGGGGCTGGATCTCGTCGATGAGCGCGTCGTCCCATACGCGCCCCTCCGCAAGGCGCCGGCGCAGCAGCAAGAA
>DASPGK010000446.1:0-3558 GCA_035620655.1 Candidatus Krumholzibacteriia bacterium | reverse complement strand
ACCCAGGGGCTGCGCGCCCCAGAGACAGGAGAAGCGATGAGCAGGTTTTCCAACATCGAGAGAGCGATCGAGGTCATTCGTTCCGGCGGCATCGTGATCGTCGTCGACGACGCGGACCGCGAGAACGAGGGCGACATGATCCTGGCCGCGGAGCGCGCGACCGCGGAGAAGATCAACTTCCTGGCGCGCTACGCGCGCGGGTTGATCTGCGCCCCGCTCATGCCCGAGCGCGCCGAGGCCCTGCGGCTCCTGCCGATGGTCCCCGACAACACGTGCAAGCTGGGGACCGCGTTCACGGTCTCGGTCGACTTGGTGGGCGGGACCACGACCGGCATCAGCGCGCACGACCGCGCGGCCACCATCCGCGCGCTGGTCGATCCGTCGACACGCCCCGAGGACTTCGCGCGGCCGGGTCACGTGTTTCCGCTGGTCGCCAAGCCGGGCGGAGTACTGCGCCGCGCGGGTCACACCGAGGCCGCGGTCGACCTCGCTCGCATGGCGGGCCTGGCACCGGTGGGAGTCCTGTGCGAGGTGCTCGACGACGACGGCTCCATGGCGCGCCTGCCGCGCCTGCAGGAGATCGCGACCGAGCTCGACCTGGAGATGGTCACCATCGCCGACCTGATCGCGTACCGCCGTCGCAACGAACGCCTCGTGGAGAGAATCGAGTCGATTCGCTTTCCCACCGAGTACGGCGAGTTCACGCTCCACTTGTATCGAAGCCTCGCCAGCGGTCACAACCACATCGCGCTGGTCAAGGGAACCATCCAGCGCGACCAACCCGCGCTGGTGCGCGTGCACTCGCAGTGCTTTACCGGCGACGTCTTCGGGTCGCTGCGCTGCGATTGCGGCCAGCAGCTGCACCAGGCCATGGCCAAGATCGAAGAGGCCGGCTCCGGCGTGCTCCTCTATATGAACCAGGAGGGCCGCGGCATCGGCCTCGAGAACAAGATTCGCGCGTATGCGTTGCAGGACGCCGGCCACGACACCGTCGAGGCGAACGAGGCCCTGGGATTCCCGGCCGACCTGCGCGACTACGGCGTGGGCGCGCAGATCCTCGGCGACCTCGGCGTGGGGAAGATCCTGCTGTTGACCAACAACCCCAAGAAGGTGGTGGGCCTGTCGGCGCACGGGCTCGAGGTCGTCGACCGCGTTCCCATCGAGATTTTGGCCAACGAGGTCAACCGCGGCTACCTCGCCGCCAAGCGCGACAAGCTGGGCCACCTGCTCTCCCAGACGCTCGCGGCTGCGGGCCCGCGCACGAGGGGCAAGCATGCCCAATGAGGTGCGCGGCCGCTTCGACGCCACCGGCCGGCGCGTGGCGGTGGTGGCGAGCCGCTTCAACGAGGTCGTGACCCGGCGCCTGGTCGAGGGGGCGGTGGCGGCACTTTCTCAACACGGTGTATCTCCCGAGGCGATCGATATATACTGGGTGGCCGGTGCCTTCGAGGTCCCGCAGCTCGCGGCCAAGGTCGCGCGCGACGGCAAGGCCGACGGCGTGGTGTGGGCGGGTGCCATCGTGCGCGGCGAGACCGACCACTACGAAGTGCTGTCGCGCGCCGTGACTTCTGCAATCGAATCGACGGCGGTGTCGACCGGTGTTCCCATGACGCTCGCGGTGCTCACGACCGACACCGTCGAGCAGGCGATCGACCGTGCCGGCGGCAAGCACGGCAACGCGGGGTGGAACGCGGCGGTCGCGTTGGTCGAGCTGATGAGCCAGTTCCGGAACTGACCGATGGGGAAACGACGGAGGGCCAGGGAGATCGTGTTGCAGGCGTTGTACGAGGCGGAGTTCTCGGAGCGCTCGACGCACGACATCATCGAGGAGCAGATCGGCCGCCGCACCCCGTCGGACGAAACCGCGCAGTATGCGCGCGCACTGTTCTTGAAGACCATCGAGAAGAAATCCGACCTCGACGGCGTGATCCAGTCGCTGCTCGAGAACTGGGACCCGAGCCGCGTGTCGCTGGTCGATCGCAACATCCTGCGCTTCGCGCTCGCGGAAGTTCTCTATTTTCCCGACGTGCCCGGGCGCGTGATCATCGACGAAGCCATCGAAGTGGCGCATCGCTTCAGCTCGGAAGAAGCCGGGCGCTTTGTGAACGGTTTGGTCGATAGGTTCGTCAAGGAATTCAGAAGGGACGGCGCGTGAAGTACGCGATCTTTTCCGACGTGCACGGGAACCTGGAATCGCTGGAAGCGGTTCTCGCGCACGCGGCCGGGCAGGGCGTCGGCTTCCACCTGTGCCTGGGCGACGTCATCGGATACGGCGCCAACCCCAACGAGTGCGTCGACCGCGTGCGCGCGCTGCCCGCGGTCGCGTGCCTCAAGGGCAACCACGACGCGGCCGTGGTGGACGCGCGCGAGCGCGCGTACTTCCACGAGGTGGCGCTCGAAGGCATCCACTACAGCGCGCTGCGCCTGACACCGGACAACGCGGAGTTCCTGCGCACGCTGCCCTACGTGTACCGCGACCACGCGCGCGTCATGGCGGTGCACGCGTCTCCCTATCGACCCGAAGATTGGGAGTACGTCCTGGATCAAGTGGGCGCCGAGCGCGCCTTCCAGGCCATGGCCCCGTACCGCGCCGCTTTCATCGGCCACTCGCACTCGCCGGTCGTATTCGTCGACGACGGCACCGCGCAGCGGTTCCCCAACGACGGGCCGCTCATGCTCGACCTCGCCAAGCACCGTTACGTGATCAACGTGGGCAGCGTGGGCCAGCCCCGCGACGGCAATCCGGACGCGTCCTACGTGGTATTCGACGACCAGACCGACGCCGCGCGCCTGTTTCGCGTGCGCTACGACCGCGAGAAGGCGGCCGAGAAGATCCTCAAGGCCGGCCTCCCGCCCGTCCTGGCGGAGCGACTGCTGGTCGGCTTCTGAGCGCGTGGTCGATTCCCGCATGCGGCGTTCGTCCGAAAAGAAGCACTGGGAAGAATTCTGGTCGTCGTCGCCGGGGCTCGACGACGTGTACGCGAACGACGGCCGCGTGGTCGCGTTTCTCGCCTCCAGGCTCGACCTCGCGGGCCAGCGCGTGCTGGAAGTGGGCGCGGGCACCGGGCGCGACAGTGTGGCGCTGTCCGCGCTGGGCGCCCAGGTGTGGACCCTCGACTATAGCGACGAGTCGCTGCGCATCATGCGCGAGGCGTCCGCGGGCGAGCGGTCCGCAGGCGAAGAGCTGCGCATCGTAGCGGGCGACGCCCTGGCCCTCCCGTTTCGCGATCAGTCCTTCGACGTCGTGTTCCACCAGGGATTGCTCGAGCACTTCCGAGATCCGTTGGCGCTCTTGCGCGAGAACCACCGCGTGTTGCGCCCCGGCGGATACCTCTTGGTCGACGTTCCCCAGCGCTACCACTACTACACGCTCATGAAGCACGCGCTGATGGCGCTCGATCGCTGGTTTGCCGGCTGGGAAACGGAATTCTCCGCGCGCGAGCTGGCGTCGCTCGTGCGCGCGGCCGGCTTTGACGTCGTGGGCGACTACGGCGAAAACCTGTTTCCGCCCGTGTGGTATCGCGGCGCGCGCCGCGTGCTCCTGAAGGCGGGCCTGCG
>DASPGK010000445.1:0-2118 GCA_035620655.1 Candidatus Krumholzibacteriia bacterium | reverse complement strand
ACTGCAGCGCGAGCCGGACAGTATCGTGTCCTGTTCGCGCTGCAGAAATCGCGTTCGAAGGATCGATCGCTTCGGCCGGACTCTTTGCCGTCACGCCGTCGCGTGGTTCGGGATCACTCCCAACAGCGACTTGAATGTCTCCACCTTACCGCGACGGAAATACGTGCGCGGGACCCGCTTCGAGATTCCGCACATGATCTCGTAACAGATGGTGTCGCCCCAGGCCGCGAGGTCGTGGAAGGTGAGTGACTGGTTCCCCTGCGTCCCCACCAGCACCACTTCATCGCCCGCGCGCGGCGTCTCCGCCAGGTCGGTCAGATCGACCATGGTCATGTCCATGGTGACGCGCCCCACGATGGGAACGCGATGCCCGCCCACCAGCATCGAGCCCCGCCCCGATAAATGGAACGGATAGCCGTGGCCGTACCCGACCGGCACCACGCCGATCATCGACGCGCGCTCGGTGACGAACGAGCGCGCGTAGCTGATCGACTTCCCCTTGGCCACTCGGCGCACGCGCACGATGCGCGACTTCCAACTCATGATGGGTGCGACGTCGACGCCGGGCTGCGCCCCCGACGGGTGCAATCCGTACGCGAGCAGTCCCGGGCGCACCAGATTCAAGTGCGCGTCGCGCACGCCGTCCACCGCGGCGCTGTTGGCGCTGTGCACGATCGGAATGATGACGCCGGAGGCGCGCAGCTTCGCGATCAAGGCGGCGAAGCGCTCCACCTGCGCGCGCGTGAACTCGGGGTCGCTGTCGGAGACGGGAAAATGGGTGTACACGCCCTCCAGCCGCACGGCGCGCGTGGCCGCGACGCGACGAATCTCGTCGAAGGCGTCTTCCTCGGGCACGCCGGTCCGGCCCATGCCGGTGTCGACCTCGACGTGCACGGGGATCGGCGGCACCGCGTGGTGCGCGATGGCGTCGGCGAAATCGGCCCCCGAGAGCGTGATGGCGAAGCCGTGGCGAGCCACGGCCGCGATCTCGGTCTCGAGGATCGGGCTCAAGATGAGAATCTGATTCTTGATACCGGAGTCGGACAGCTCGACGGCTTCGTCGACGGTAGCGACCCCGAACACGTGCACGCGCGCCTGGGCGGCGTGCGCGACCTGGACCGCGCCGTGGCCGTACGCATCCGCCTTGACCGTCAGCAGCATGCGGACGTCGTCACCCACCCATCGCTGGATCTGTTCGAGGTTGCGGTCGAGGCGGTCGAGATCGATCTCGAGCCAGGTGGGAAGGCGCTTCATGGCGTCGACGCTACCTTGCGGGGTGAAATCGGGTCAAGCGATTGCTCGCCGCTAGCGTGACCCCGCCGCCGTCGACCCGCTCCCGTGATCGATTCGGGCCCAGAAGGTCGCAAAATCGAACTCCGGGGTCTGCTCGGCGGTGTGACAGCTGCGGCACGTCGACTTGGCGACCGTGTCGGTCTTGACCTTGGGGTCCTTCGCGTGCGCGGTGCCGTTGCCGTGGCACGCTTCGCACTGGACGCCGGAGAGGTGCGGGGTGGCGCTCGCGTTGACGAAGCCGCCCTGCTTGAAGAAGCCGGTCGTGTGGCAGGGTGTGCAGTCGCGATCGAATTCGCGCTTCTGCGCCGTGAGCACCTCGAACGCGTGCGCGTGGCGCGTGCCTTTCCACTGCTCGAAGATGGGGACGTGGCACGACCGGCACGCATCGGCGCCCGTGAAGGTCACCGCGGCCCCGACCGGCAACGACGCCTTCTCGCGCGCGACGACCTCCATGTCGTACGCCTGGAAGAGCTTCGCAACGGCCTCGTCGTCGCGAAACGTCTTGTCCAACCCGACCACCGCGTTCTTGAGCCGGGCCACGCGCTTGTCCTTGCCGAGGGTCGCGTCGGCCACGCCGACGTACATCCCCTTGGCCGCGATCTGCACCACGTAGGGTTCGCCCCACCGCCTGACTTGCCGCATCGGGATACCATCGTGGCCGTTGACGACCACGTCGACGCCCGTGAGCGATTCCGCGACGCGCTTGATCTCGCTGCGGCCCATGTGCGCCAGGACTACCACCACGTCCACGCGGGGGCGAAGCGCGTCCACCTCCGACTGCGCGGCGGCCACCGGCTCGCGAACCACGAGCGAGCCCGCGGCGAC
>DASPGK010000444.1:0-7456 GCA_035620655.1 Candidatus Krumholzibacteriia bacterium | reverse complement strand
CGACCGCGCGCCGCGCCGGTCTCGCGTGCGTCGAGAGCGCACGTCCGTACAGTGTGGCACCGTGGGCGTTCTCGACTACGACGCGGACCGTGTCGCCGATCTCGGCGCCGTCGGCCGGCAGAATCGTGTGCTTGAAATGGTCGGTCTTCCCGACCACGAAGCCGGGGCGCTTCTCGTCGTGCTCTTCGACCAGCACGTCGTGGGTCGAGCCGATAAGCCCCCTATTCACTTCATCGGTGATTCGCTTCTGGAGATCAACGAGCGCGACGATTCGCTTCGTTTTCTCCTCGGCGGCGACGTCGTCGCGCAGCTTTCGCTGCGCGTAGGTGCCCTTGCGCTCCGAGTACTTGAACGTGAAGGCGGCGTCGAAACGCACGTCGTCGATCACCCGCATGGTCTCGTCGAACTCGGCCGCGGTCTCGGTCGGGAAGCCGACGATGACGTCGGTGGTCAGCGAGAGATTCGCGATCGTGCCCCGCATCTCGTCGACCAGGGCGCGGAACTCGGCATTGGTGTAGGTGCGCCGCATGAGCTCGAGCACGCGGTCGCTCCCGGCCTGTAGCGGCAGGTGGATGTGCTTGCACAGCTTGGGGTGCTCGGCGATGGCGCGAATCAATTCGACCGGGAAGTCCTTCGGGTGGGGCGAAATGAAGCGCACGCGCTCGACGCCGGGCACGTCGGCCACCCGCCGCATCAAGTCCGCGAAGCGAACCTCGCCGAAGCGGTACGAGTTGACGTTCTGCCCGAGCAGCGTCACCTGTTTGTAGCCGTCGCGCACCAGGGCGCGCACTTCGTCGATGACGCCTTCGGGGTCGCGAGAGCGCTCGCGGCCGCGCGTGTAGGGCACCACGCAAAACGTGCACATGTTGTCGCACCCGCGCATGACCGCGATCCACGCGTTGATGCCGCCGCTGCGCACCGGGTCGACGCCGGTGTAGGTTTCGGTGGTGGACAACTTGAGGGCCGCGCCCGCCAACGCGGGAGTCGCTTCCGCACTCCCGCGCGCGGCGTCGATGAGCTCGGGCAAATGCCGGTACGAGTCCGGCCCCGCGACGAAGTCCACCTCGTCGTGGCCGTCGACCAGGTCCTGCTTCAGGTTCTGGGCCATGCAGCCGAGGATCCCGATGGTCAGCTCGCTTCGGCGCAGCGCGCGCTCGCGCTTGAGCTGCTGCAAGCGCCCGTAGATCTTCTGGTGGGCTTTCTCGCGGATGGCGCAGGTGTTGATCAGCACGACGTCGGCGCCGTCGAACCGGTCGACCAACCGGTGGCCGCGCGTGACGAGGATCGACTTCACCAGTTCGCTGTCGTAGACGTTCATCTGACAGCCGTAGGTTTCGATATAGACGTTGAGATTCATGGGTCCGTGCGAGGCGCGTCCGCGGCTACCCGGTCATGGTAGCGCAACGGCGGCGTGGATCACACGCCGCCGTTCGCTACCAGCGAAGTCGTGCTGGGATAACGCGTTAGACGCGAACGACTATACCAGATTCGCCCACGCGTGGAAAGGGCCGGCTACTGGAGGTCAGCCGCCGCGACCGGTGCCGGCACCGCGTTCTTAACGGGTGGCAGCGACTTCAGGTACGCAAACAGCGACTTCAGGTCCTCGTCGCTCAAGTTGCGGTAGTACGGCCACGGCATGGGCGGGAGAATCGGCCGGCCGTTGCCCATGTGCTTCCCGGTACGGATGGCCTGGAGGAAGATCTCCTCGGTCCACAGCCCGATCCCGGTCTGTTCGTCGGGCGTGATGTTGACCGCGTAGCTGATTCCCCACGGCCCGGCGTACGCGGTGAGGTCGGGCGACATCAGGTACCAGTTGCCGGGCGCGAGCGATTTCGGGTCCACCGCGGGGAGCTTCGAACCGGGGTGACCGGAGTACGCCTTCGACTCGTCCGGGTGCGGAATGCCCTCCGGCGAGAAGATCTTGGGAGAATGACAATCCTGACAGCCCATGGTATCGGCGAGATACTTGCCGCGCTGGACTCGCTTCTCAGTGGTGGCTGGGTCCTCCGCGGCGTGTATCGCGACCCCGCAAACCACGATGACGGCTGCTACCAAGACGGCTCTCATGCGCTTCCCTCCGTGACTCCCCGTTGCCAAAAGCTAACTACGAATTCGGGGAAGCTAGCGGAAGGGTGTCGCGCGCGTCAATGCCCTAATCGCGCCGGGCGACTTCGCTCATCAGGGCCATGGTGTTGCCGTCGGGGTCGGAGAAGAATGCGAGCCACAGATCGGTCTGGCTGCCGCGATGAATCAAACGCGGCTCGTGCGTGAACGGAACGCCGCGCTCCTTGAGGTCGCCGTAGACGCCGTTGATGTCGTCCACCTTGAAATAAAGGATCGACGAGAAGCGCTGCGCCTCGTGCTCGGGCAGACCCAGCATCAGGCGCACGTCACCGGCTTGGAAGAACGCCATGCCGGGGGCTTCGAAGAGAAACGGCACGCGCAGCACATCGCGGTAGAAGGTGACCGCGCGCGGGATGTCGCGCACCGTGACCGCAATTTGCCCGATCGTCGAAAGGGCAGACTTGAGTTGATTCGTGTTCATGGCGAGTCCCTCCGGGACCGCGCGCCCCGGCGCGCGGCCCCGCTATCATAGCAGGTCGGCGAACGATCGTGTAAACTGCGCAGAACGCCATGCCCCCGACACCGCCACCCATCCACGTCGGCAGGATCAAGACCGGCCTGAAGCTGTTCCTCGCGTTCAGCGTGATCGGCTTTATCATCGTGTTCAGCCGCTCGTCGGTCGGCGATACAATCCGCAGCCTGACCCATCTCGATCCGCGCTGGCTGGCCGCGGCCGTGGGCTTGGTAGTGTTCGATTGGCTGGTGTCGGCGCTTCGCATTTACATATTCGCCAATCGAATCCATCCCGCGATTACTTACGGTGCGTGCATGCGTTCGTGTCTCGCGAACGTGTTCCTGGGTGGCGCCACGCCCTCGCAATCGGGGGGCGCGGCGGCGCAGATCTACGTCTTGTGGGCCGAAGGGATGACAGTGCTCGATGCCACCGTGGCGTGCTTCCTGGGCGGATTCCTGGGAACCGTGATCGTTCTCCTGGGGTGCGCGGTCTCGTTCTCGATCTTCGCGCAACCGGACTTCTTGGGTTCCAACCTGCGCGTCATTTCGGGCGCATCCCTTGGGCTGTTCGCGTTGATCCTGGTCATCGTACTCTTCTCACTGGTTTTCCCGGGCGCGTTCAAGCGCGCCGTGCACGGACTGCTGCGAAGCCTGCCGTGGGCACGTCGCAAGCTCGAGAGCCGGCACGCCGTGGAGCGATTGTTCGACACCGTCGACCGCTACCACGAGCTGATGAGGCGCTTCATGGTGCGCGGCAAGACGCTGTTCGCGTTCGGCTTGGTGCTCTCGGCGATCATCTACTTCAACAAGTTCGTGATCGCGTTCGTCATATTGCGGGGATTGGGCGGGACCGTCGACCTGGTGCACGTGCTCTACATGCAGGTGGTGCTGCTCTTGATCTTCTACTTCTCGCCGTCGCCGGGGGCCTCCGGCTTCGCGGAGGTGACGACGATCGCGGTGATGGGCTCGGTGATCCCGAAGGGGTCGGAGGCGGCGTTTGTGCTCTTGTGGCGATTCTTCACGCTGGTGCTCAACATGATGATCGGCGCCGGCGTGCTGGTGAGCTACCTGTCGGGAAAGCGCGGGCGTCGCCGGTCGCGCGACGACGCCCAAGCCGCGTGATCGCTATTTCGTTCCTGCTTCGCAGTAATCGCAGCCCTTGTCGAAGATCACCTTCCAGGTGCCGTCTTTCTCGCGACGCCAAACCGAATTGAAGGTGCCAAAGCGCTTGCCGTCCGCCGCGTACACCGGCCCATAAGAGAGCGCCAGTGTCCCCGACTCGAGCACCACTGCCGCCTCCGACGCCCACGAAAACGGCGGCGTCGGTCCTTCGAATAATCCCGCCCACGATGCGACGACCGCTTCCTTGCCGCGACTCACGCTGTTACGTCCGAAGAAGGCGGCGTCATCCGCGATAAACCGCGCGAACGCTTTGTGGTCGCGGTCCGCGAGCGTCTTCGCGAACGCGTTCTCGGCCGCCTTCACTTCGTTCTCCAGCTTGGTGCGCTCTTCGACGCTCATCGCGAACGCCGACGACGCGAGCATGAGAAGCAGCGCCACCATTCCATACAGACGTTTCATACTGGAATCACCTCGTCGTCCTCATACGAGAATGCGCCCCGAAAGGTTCTAGAACTCGGTCGCGCGCAGCTTGGCCGCGACCTGGGGGTCGGTCATCTTGTCGGTGGTCTCGACCTTGAGCGGAACTCCGCGGAGTTCGGCCACTTTCTCGATCTCCTCCGCGAATTCCAACTTGGCCTGCGCCGGACCCATCACCAACAGCTGGTCCGGCTTCCCGATCGACTTGATGACGTCCTTGTAGAAATGCACGACATGCAGGCGGTAGTTCTCCTCGATGCGGCGCTCGTTGATCGGCGCCTGCGGCCCCCACTTCGTGGCGTTGCCCGACCGGCCCGCCGCCTTCGGCTGCCGATCGACGTCGCCTTCGATCGTCTTGATCGATTCCGATCCGTTCTCGATCGTCACCACGACCGCGCGGCGATGGTCGATCCATATGCCTACCTTTTTCATGTCATGCACTCCTATGGACGAGGGTTTCGACGGCGGCCCGGTACCACGCGATGCTCCAGAATGCGGTAGAATGCCAGTCTATCAGATGGACGAGGGCCCGTGACGCGCCAACTTCCCGCTCGTCTCGGGTGTAGTAGGAGTGCGGCGGTACGTGTGGATCCGCCCCAGCAAGCAGCATAAGTTATTATTAAACAACATATTACAAATCAGGAGCTAGGCCATGTTGAAACGCTGGATCCCCGCTTTGGTACTCGGACTCGCGACCGTGCTCGTGGTCACCCACTCTCCCGGGCCCGCTCCCGCGCAGAACGATTCGCCGACCGCGGTGCTGACCTCATGCAAGGGTCCCGTCACGATCGTGCGCGCGGGCAACGGCCCCGTCGCGGCGACCTTCGGCGCGGCCCTCTCGGAAGGCGACGAAGTCAAGACCGGCGCCGACGCCGAGGCGGAGATCATGTTCGCGTCCGGAAACTGGGTGCAGGTGGGTGCGAACAGCAGCATGAAGATCAAGGGACAGCCAGGTGCGAAGCCGAAAGAGCAGAACTTCGAGGTCGTGCAGAATTTCTTGAAGCTCAAGAGCACCGAAGGCACGAGCTCGATCAGCGGCCTGCGCTCGGGCGACAAGAAGAGCGACCTGCGCGCGGTCTCGCCCTGCCAGACCAAGGTTCGCGACGCGCGGCCGACGTTCACATGGACCGCGGAGGACCCGAGCCTCGAACTGCAGTTCGTGGTCTACAACGAAACCGGCATTCACTGGCAGTCGACCGTCTCCGGTGCGACGAGTGTGGCGTACCCCGCCGACGCCCCCTCGCTCGTCCCCGGAGTCTCGTACTCGTGGACGCTCGAGACGTCGGATCCGCTGGTGTCGCCGCCCTTGCGCACCGCGGCGTCGTTCTTCGAGATCATCGCGCCCAACGACGTCACGGCGCTGGACCAGGATCTCGCGTCGATCGAGGCCAAGAAGCCCGGCGCCACCTCGTACCACCTGATGCGCGCGAGCCTCTTCTTCGACCGCGGACTGGTCGCGGATGCGATCGCGGAGACGCAAGCGGCCGTCGCCGCGGATCCGGACAACGCCTCGTTGCACGCGATCCTGGGCCGTCTCTACGCGGAGACGGGGCGCACCGACGAAGCGATGAAGGAGATGGAGAAGAGCCGTTAGAATACCGGCGGCGCGCTGTCTCGCCGACGGCGCGCTGCCTCCCCCATCCTTGCCCCCCTCGCCCGCCCCTGCTACCCTGCCGGTATGGATCCCAAGCGCCTCGGCGGCTACGAGCTTCGCGACGTCCTCGGCGAAGGAGGCATGGGCACGGTCTATCGCGCCCACGACCCAACCCTCGACCGCCCGGCGGCGGTCAAGGTCATCCGCGCGAAGGCATTGAGCAACGAGGGCAAGGAACGGTTTCTCCGCGAAGCGCGCGCCTCCTCGAAGATCAACCATCCCAACATCATCACGATCTACGCGGCCGGCGAAGAGGACGGCGCGCCCTACATGGCGATGGAGCTGATCGAGGGCAAAACGCTGCGCGAGGTGATCGACGAGGGCGGCATCGATTGGCGCGTCTCCACGCGCTGGATCGTGCAGTTGCTCGACGCGCTCCAGCGCCTGCACGCCGAGGGCATCGTCCACCGCGACTTGAAGCCCGAGAACGTGATGGTAACGAAGGAGGGCAACGTCAAGCTGATGGACTTCGGCCTGGCGCACCTGGCCTCCACCACCGCACTCACCCAGGAAGGCACCACCCTCGGCACCGTTCCTTATATGTCGCCCGAGCAGGTCCTGGGCCGCAAACTCGACGCGCGCAGCGACCTCTTCTCGGTCGCAACCATCTACCACGAGATGCTGACCGGCCAGCACCCGTTCCGCGGCGAGCACCCGATGGCGGTGATGTACTCGATTCGCAACGAGACGCCGAAGCCGTTGAAGCTCCAATCCAGCGACTGCCCGATCGAGTTGCAGAGCGTTCTCGACCACGCCTTCCAGAAAGAAGTCGACAAGCGCTACGCGGACGCGACCGCGTTCCGCAACGCCATCCTCGAAGTAGTGCCGGAGCTGAGCGGCGCGGCCCCCACCGAGTCGCGCACGTCGCCCGTGCGCATGGCGCTCATCATCGGCGGAATATCCGTGGCGGTGTTCGGCTTTGCGGTGAGCGCGTGGAACGTCGCGCAGAAGAAGACGCGCGAGGCCGCGCGCGCGGAAGCCGCGAACCTCAACGAGTCGGGCGGCGAGTTCGAGCTCAAGCAGGATTACGGCAGTGCCAGGCTCAAGTACCGTGAGGCCATCGAGAGAGACCCGACTTACGCGCCGCCGTACAACAATCTCGGCGTCTTGTCGGAGCAGGACGGGGATTTCGAGATCGCGGACGACCTCTATCGCAAGGCCGTGGCGAGCGATCCCGCCTACGCGCCCGCGCTCCTCAACATCGGGAACCGCTTCCTCGCGCAGCAGCAGAAGGATAGCGCGGAAGTATACTTCCGGCGCGCCGCGCGCGGGAACGACGTCGACGCGGGTGCGCACCAGCCGGGCGCGCTGGCGGCGGCGAATCAGTTGGGGTTCCTGCTGTGGGAACGCGGCGAGTATCACGAGGCGCTGGCTGTCATCGACACCGCACTGGCGCGCGAGCCTGCGCCGGTCGTGAAGGCGTACCTCCTCAAGAACAAGGGCAAGAACGTCGCCGCGCTGGGCGATTCGACGGCGGCGCGGGTGCTCTGGGCGGAGGCTGCGGCGCTCAATCCCAACGACGACGAGCTGCGATCGCTCTTGGCCATGCCGTAGTCCGATGCGTGCCATCGTCGTTGTACTGATCGTCGCCGTCGCGTCGTTCTGGGGCTGCTCGAAGCAGCCGGA
>DASPGK010000443.1:0-19543 GCA_035620655.1 Candidatus Krumholzibacteriia bacterium | reverse complement strand
CCTGTCGCTGCACAGCTGCACGAAATACATGAACGGTCACAACGACATCGTAGCGGGCGCGGTGATCGGCCGCGCGGATTTGGTCGAGCAGGTGCGCTTGAACCTGAATCACCTGGGCGGTTCGCTCGACCCGCACGCGTGCTACCTCCTGCACCGCGGTGTGAAGACGCTGGCGCTGCGCGTGCGCCACCAGAACGTGAGCGCGCTGGCGATCGCGCGCTTCCTCGACGAGCACCCGGAGGTCGCGAGCGTCAACTATCCCGGGCTCATTGGGAACCTGCATCACGCGCGCGCGGCCGAGTTCTTCGACGGCTTCGGCGGCATGCTGAGCTTTCATCTGAAGGGAGGCGCGCGCGCCGCCGACCGGCTGCTCGAGCGCGTAGAGCTGCCCGAGATCGCGCCCAGCCTGGGGGGCGTCGACTCGCTCATGACCATCCCGGCCAAGACCTCGCACCGGCTGCTGTCGCCCGAAGAGCGCGAGCGCATCGGCATCGGCGACGGGCTGGTGCGCTTGTCGGTCGGCATCGAAGCCACCGACGACCTCATCGACGACTTGAGGCAGGCGCTGGAGTCGTAGTGGCCGCCGCGCGACCGGTCGCACTCGTCACGGGAGCGTCGATGGGACTCGGCGCCGAGTTCGCGCGCCTCTTGGCCTCCGAGGGCTACGACCTCGTCGTCACCGCGCGCAGCGCCGACCGCCTCGGCGCGCTCAAGAAGGAGATCGAGGGGCTGCACGGCGTAGGCGTGCGCGTCGTGGTTCACGACCTCGCCGACCCGCGCGCCCCGGTCGCGATCTACGACGACGTGCGCGCGGCCGGACTCGAGATCGACGTGCTCGTCAACAACGCCGGCTTCGGGATGTACGGCTTGTTCCACCAGTCCGATTTGCAGACCGAGCTCGACATGATTCAGGTCAACATCGCCGCCGTCGTCCACCTGACCAAGTTGTTCGCGCGCGACATGGTGGCGCGCAAGCGCGGGCGCATTCTCAACGTCGCGTCGACGGCGGGCTTCCAGCCCGGGCCGCTGCAGTCGGTGTACTACGCCAGCAAGGCCTTTGTGCTCTCGTTCACGGAGGCGATCGCGAACGAACTGCGTGGTACCGGCGTCACCGCGACCGCGTTGTGCCCGGGCCCCACGCCCACCGAGTTCCAGAAGCGCGCCCATGTGGGCAAGGTGCGCGGACTGCGACTCATGATGCGCATCAATCCGGACGTGGTCGTGCGCGCGGGTTACGCGGGCATGATGAAAGGCAAGGCGGTGGTCGTGCCGGGCGCTCTGAACAACGTGATGGCGTTCACGGTCCGTTTCTTCCCGCGCCGCATGGTGACCGCCGTGGTGCGCCGCATCCAGACCGCGAGCGACTAGCCGGTTCATGCGTCCCATTCCTCGATTGTCCGCGTCCCCGCGCGAACGCATGTGGTTCGCCGCGATCCTCGTCCTCGCTCTCGCGCTGCGACTGTGGGACCTCGGCGCGCGTTCCCTGTGGTTCGACGAAGCGTCGGAGTACTGGGTGGCGACCGCACCGCTATCGCAACTCGCGCACTTCGTCAGCGTGGGCTCGGGCGACCCGCCGTTGTTTTCCTTCCTGCTCCATTTCTGGATGAAGGTCGGGACCAACGAGTCGTGGCTGCGATTGCTGTCGGTGATCGCGAGCCTGGCCGGTGTCGCGGGCGTGATGGTGCTTGGCCGGCGTCTGGGCGGCGTTCCGGCCGCGGTCGCGGCCGGCGTCTTGGCCGCGATCAACCCGCCCGACATTCGCTACGCGCAGGAAGTCGGTCAGTACGCGCTCATGATGGGAACGGTGTCGTGGAGTCTGGTTGCACTGCACGGGTTGTGGAACGAAACCGGACGCCGGTGGGTGATCGGCTGGGCCGCGGTCGCCTTTCTCGCCACCACCGCCTACTACGCGTCCGTGTTCTGCGTGCTGGTGCCGTGCGGCTGCGCGCTGGTCGAAGCGCTGGTACGGCGCGACCGCGCTCGATCACGGCGACTCGCACTCGCGCTGGGAATCTACGCGCTCGTGACCGCGCCCGTGTTGTGGGCCGTCCTGCCCGACCAGCTCGAGCGCGTCCTCAACACGCGCGCGGCACTCGCCGAGTATCCGCAGCAGCGCCCGGAAGGGATCGCGCTGGTGTGGCGATGGCTCGCGAATCTGTTCGGCTTCTTCTTCACGGGCTTTCCGTTCTCGCGCGTACCCACCTGGATCCCGGTCGTGTCCGCGCTCGCGTTGCTCGGACTCGCGATGCGCGCGCGCCCGCGCTGGACGCTCTGGTTCGCGGCGGCGTGGGCGGCGTACGGCATCGCAGGCCTGCTCGAGATTTTCCCCTTCGGTTTCCGCTGGGGGCTGATCCTGTGTCCGCCCGCGCTCGTGCTCGTTTCCATCGGGTTCACGATGGGGGCGCGCGATCGCGCGTTGAAGCTCTTCGGTGCGCTCGCGTTCACGGGCCTGATCGCGTGCAGTCTGGTGTCGCTCCCGAACCGGACCGTGCGCGATGCGATCGACCCGCAGCGCACCGTGCAGTGGCCCGAAACCGAGGACATGCGGCCGGTGGTCGAGTACTGGCACGACAAGTGGTCGCGGTCGCAGCCGACGTACGTTTTCTACGGGGCGGCACCCGCGTTCGCGTACTACCTGCAGCGCTATCCGGACACGCGCGGTGATCTGCCGCCCACGTGGAACCTCGCGTGCTGGCACGACGATACGCCGCCGGATTTCTGCCGGAGCGGAAACATCTACTATGGTCGCTGGCTGCGCTCGCTGCCGACTCCCGAGGCGAAGATCAAATCGCTTTCTCAGACCATCGTCGATCAACCGCGCGAGTTTTGGATCGTCTTCTCGCACGTCCACGGCTCTGAGAGCGCGGACATGATGGTTCGAATCAAGCAGAACGGTTACGTCATGGCCGATTGGGTCGAGCGCCGGGCGGCCGGCGCGGTCTTGATGAGGCTCGAACGGCCTTCCTCGCCGTGATCCAGTTCAACAAGGTCACCAAGTCCTTCGGCGCCCAGCGCCTCTTCGACGACCTGTCGTTCGCGGTCAATCGTCGTGAACGCGTGGGCTTGGTGGGCCGCAACGGCCACGGCAAGACCACCGTGTTTCGCATGCTGCTCGGCGACGTGACGCCGGACTCGGGCGACATCGTGGTCCCCAAGCGATACCGCATCGGGCACCTCGACCAGCACATTCGCTTCACCCAGCCCACCCTGCTCGACGAAGCGGCCCTCGGCCTCCCGCCCGATCACAGCGACGATCTTTGGCGCGCCGAGCAGATCCTGTTCGGCCTGGGTTTCGGCGAAGACGACCTCGCGCGCGCGCCCGAGCTGTTCTCGGGCGGCTTCCAAGTACGCCTGAATCTCGCGAAGGTGCTCGTGTCCGAACCCGACCTCCTGCTCCTCGACGAGCCCACCAACTACCTCGATGTGGTCTCGATCCGCTGGCTCGAGCGCTTCCTGAACGAATGGAAGTCGGAGCTCGTGTTGATCACGCACGACCGCTCGTTCATGGACAAGGTGGTCACGCACACGGTCGCGATTCACCGCCGCAAGGCGAAGAAGATCGCCGGGGATACCGGCAAGCTGTACGCGCAGATCCTGCAGGAGGAAGAAGTCTACGAGAAGACGCGCATGAACGAGGACCGCAAGCGCAAGGACATCGAGCGCTTCATCGAGCGCTTTCGGGCCAAGAACACGATGGCGACGCGCGTGCAATCGCGCATCAAGATGCTGGCCAAGCACGAGCGGCTCGACAAGCTCGAGCATTTGCAGACCCTCGAGTTTTCGTTCCGGGCCCAAGCGTTCCCGGCCAAGGTGATGATGAAGGTCGACCACGTGTCGTTCGGCTACGGCGACGCACCCGAGCTCATCTCGGACTTGCGCTTCGAGATCCACGACCGCGACCGCATCTGCGTCATCGGGCCCAACGGACGCGGCAAGTCGACCCTGCTGCGCATGCTGGCGGGGGAGCTCGCGCCGCGCTCGGGTGCCATCACCAGCCACCCGCGCACCGTGTCCGGCTACTTCGCGCAGACCAACGTGGCCCGGCTGGACGAACGCCTCACCGTGGCCGAAGAGATTCAATCCACGGTGCCCATGACGTCTCCGCAAATCGCGCGCGACATCGCGGGCGCGATGATGTTCGAGGGCGACAACGCGCTCAAGAAGATCGCGGTGCTCTCCGGCGGCGAGCGCAGCCGCGTCACTTTGGGCAAGCTGATCGTGACGCCGTGCAACTTGTTGTTGCTCGACGAGCCCACCAACCACCTTGACATGGACTCGTGCGATTCGCTGTTGGCCGCCATCGACGCCTTCGACGGCGCGGCTGTGATCGTCACCCACAACGAAATGTTCCTGCACACGCTGGCGACGCATTTCGTCGTGTTCGACCGCGGGCGCGTGCGCGTGTTCGACGGGAGCTACCAGGACTTCCTGGATACCGTCGGCTGGGAGATGGACGAGAAGCTCACCAAGCCGAGCACGGCGGCGAAACTCGCCCCCGCACCGGCTGCCAAACCGGCCCCTCCTCCGCCGCCGGCCGCGCCGATCGATCGCAAGGCGAACCGCCAAGCGCGCGCGAAGATGATCCAGGAGCGCTCGCGCAAGCTGGCGCCGCTCGAGAAGCGCGTGGCCGAGATCGAAGCCCGTATCGAGTCCCTCGAGCGCGAGCGCGATGAGACCTTTCGACTCTTGAGCGAGGCGTCGGCGACGGGCAACGCGAGCGCGATCGCGGAGCTGTCGAAGAAGAGTCGCGAGGTCGGGCCCAAGATCGACGCGGCCTACGAGCACTTGGAGTCCGCCACCCGCGATCTCGAGCGCGAGACGAAGGCGTTCGACGAGCGGGAAAAGAGCGCGGGCTAGACCGCACCGCGCGCCACTGGTTCCCAAACCCGGAATCCGTTATGATTCCGGCGATTACCGTGACACATTTCCGCCATTCCTCGGCCGCTCTCGCCGCGGCCCTGCTGCTCGTTTCGTGCTCGGACGATCCGGTCGGGCCGGGCCACGGCGGATCGAGCACGACTCCCTACCAGGCCTCGATGGACTACTTCGACTCGCCGATCGTCAGTTTGTGGGGCGGCCCCGCGGGCGACGTGTACGCGTCGGGGAGCTCGATCATGCGCCTCGACGGGGATACGTGGGAGGTCATCGCGCTTCCGAACGCGGACGACGGACTGCTCACGACCTGGGGCACCTCGAGCGGCGACCTCTATGCGATGGGCTACTCCGACATGCACCGGTTCGACGGTGCGCAGTGGCACCGGATCGCGCGCCCCGCGCAAATCGGCGACGTGTGGGGCGCCGACAACGGCGAAATCTTCGTGGTCGGCGGGGGAAACCACCGCCTCTATCACTACGACGGTTCGGATTGGTTCGTCGACAGCCTCAAGGTCGACGACCGGGGGGACCCGTGGCATTTGGTGTCGGGCGCGAGTCCCGACGACGTCTACATCGCCGGCTACGCCGGCTGGATCGGCCATTTCGACGGACTGGGCTGGAACGCGTCACGCCCCCGAGCCCAGCACTACTATCAATCGATATGGAAGGCTCCCGATGGTCCGCTGTATCTGGCCACGTACGACTCCTTGTTCACGTACGACGGTACCGAGATGACTCCCGTCGATCTCGGAATGTCGCTGTGGTCGCCTCGCATCTTCGGTCGCTCCGCCGACGAAGTGTATTGCGCCGCCGAGTTCGACTATCCGACCACGTCGCTCCTTCGTTTCGACGGAAGCGCGTGGTCGCGCGCGGCCGACATCGACCGCTACGTGCGCGTCGTGTGGGGCGACCAGTCGAGCAACGCGCTCTATGCGGCGGGCGACGTCGTCTGGAAGATTGCGGGCGGCGAGGCGACTCCGTCGCTCGGTGACCCGGAGCTATTCGGCTACGACTTCATGGACCTCTGGGGCTCCGAGGAAGACGGCATCTACGTGGTCGGAACGCGCGCCTACCGTTATCACGAAGGCACGTGGACCGACTTGAAGAAGCAAGACTTGACTTCGGCCCGGGCGTATTCGGTTTGGGGCCGAAGCGGCCGCGAGATATACGCCGTGGGTCCGTCGATGATTCTCGAGTACGACGGCGCGTCGTGGACCGCGGTCAGCGGCGGCGCGGGCAAGGAGCTCAACTCGGTCGCCGGCAACGACCGGGAGATCTTCGCCGTCGGCTACAACGGCGCGATTGTCCGGCACGACGGCGATTCGTGGGCGCCGATGGAGTCGGGGACGAGCTATCACTTGTTCGCCGTGTACGCGTGGAAGGACGGCGCGTTCGCCGGGGGTCAAAACGGAGCCCTGATGCGATACGACGGCCGCGAGTGGAGACCGTTTCCATCGCCGGTGGGCTGGCACATCCTCGACATGTTCGGCTTCGGCCCCAACAGCATCTTCGCGGTGGGCTCGAACTCGACCGAGATCTGCCGGTTCGACGGCCGCGTATGGCAGGCGATCTTCATCGGCTACACACGAGGCTCCAACTACTCGGTCTGGGGAACCTCGGAGCACGACGTGTTCCTGGGACAGGGGCGCGGCGACGTGCTCCACTTCGACGGGAGCAACTGGTCGTACTTGCCGCGCGTGACGACGCGACCCGTGCGGTCGGTTTGGGGCGCCCCCGGGCGCGAGATCATCGCCGCCACCGAGGGTGGCGTGGTTCGCTACCACCGCTGACCCCGCGAATTCCCGCTGGAAGTTCCTCCGCCCCCTCTGATACACTGTTTACTCAGCAGTGTACCCGAACCACTGAGGTCGCACCGTGAGTCGACGCGCGCTTCGCGCTTCGATGGCCCCCGCAGGTGTGCTGGCCCTGCTCCTCTTCCTGGGCGCCGCCCCGTGCCGCGCGGGTTCCATCTGCGGTACGGTCCGCGACGGCGTGACCCTGCAGCCAGTCCCCAACGCCGCCGTCTTCCTTTTCGATAATCTCGACCAGTACACCGGCCTGTACGCCGGAACCGACGTCGACGGCCGCTACTGCATCGATAACATTCCGGCGGGCACGTACACCATCCAGGTGCGCGTCGACAATTACCTCTCCGCGGTGGTGGGCGGTATCGTCGTCGAGGAAGACGCCACCGGGGTCGACGTCACCACGCGCGCTCCCCTTTTCCTCGACCAGCCCTGGCCGAACCCCGCCACCAACGAAGTGACGTTCCGCCTCGACGCGCCCGACGGTGTGGAAACGCGGCTCGAGGTCTACGACGTGCGCGGTCGTCTGGTCATGGGATGGCAGGGCGACGGGCCCGCGAGCACTCGCACCATTCGCTGGGACTTGCGCGACGCGAGCGGCGCTCCCGTCGCGTCGGGAATCTATTTGATCAGACTGCGCGCGGGCGGAAACGAGATCGTCCGGCGCTTCGTTCGTCTTCGTTGAACCCGGAATCAACCGCGAGGTTACCCATGCACGGCCCCCGACGCTTCTCGCTCCATTTCAACACCCGGCGCGCGCTGCTCGCCGCATCGCTCATCTTTCTCGCGTGCGGCGAGGACGGCGACGACTACGCTCCGCTGGGTAACGGCGAAACACCGCAAGCGACCGTCGTCGCGGGCCTCGTGCGCGACCAGGACCGAAGTGCCGTCGCCGACGCGGTCGTCGTCATCGAGCCCGCCAACGAGGGTATCCCCGCGTCTGCGGACTTCCTGTCGAAGAATCCGGACGCCGCGAGCGCGTCCACGCCGGGCCGTCGCGTCACCACCACCAACGACCACGGCCGCTTCGCCTTCGAAGACGTCGAGGCGGGCGAGTACTACCTGCAGGTCATCGCCGACGATCACCTGGGCGGCATGCAGAGTGTCCGCGTCCCCGATCGAATGGCCTTCGTCGACACGGTCTACGTCGACGTGAACCTGACGCCGACCGGGACCTTCTCCGGTGTGGCCGCGCTCGAGAACGCGGCCATCCATCAAGGTACCGTCGTTTACGTCGAAGGAACGTCCTACGTCGCCGTCACCGACCCAACCGGCGACTACGCGATCACCAATGTGCCGGTCGGGAGCTACACCGTGCGCGCGGAGCACGCGGGTTACCTGGAAGACACCGAGAGCGGCACTATCACCACGGCGGGAGAAAACGTCTCGCTGGCGGGCATGCTGCTGCGGATCAATTCGAACATCCCGCCGGTCGCGAACGTCGGGAACGCAACGCCGCTCTTCGAGGACATCCCCGTGAACTTCACCGGCTCAGGAAGCGACGCCGACGGGACCATCGCTCGGTACGAGTGGGACTTCGAGGACGACGGTACGTTCGACTATTCGAGCCTGACGACGGCCAGCACCAGCCACGTTTACCCGGAGCCCGGCGCGTATCGCGCGAAACTGCGCGTGACGGACGACGACGGAGGCATCGGCCTCGACGTCATCGAACTCGACATCGTGCCCAACGATCCCACCGTTGTTTACATGTCGCCCTCCGGTTCCGACGGCAACGACGGAACTATCGCCACTCCCGTCCTGACGCTGGCGAGGGCTTACCAGGTCGCCCAACAAACCGCAAAGACGGTGATCCTGGCTCGGGAAGGCACCTACAACGGACAGGTGCCCGCCTTCTTGCCGGGCATCGACGTCATGGGCGGGCGCACCCCGCAATGGGACGAGAGCCCGTCGGGATATTCCACGTTCAACTTCACCCTCAATCGCGCGCTTGCGAATAACATCACCACGCCGACGCTTATTCGCCGCGTCTCGCTTTACATGTCCCAGCCCGCGACCGGAACGAACTCCATCGCGCTCTACTCGGTCGGGTCGGACGCAGACCTTCAGTTCCAGGACTGCCGGTTCGATGTGGATGGCGCGCTTAGCGGCAATTCGGGTGCTAACGGCACGACCGGAGCGAACGCCAGTTCGGGTTTCACCGGCCAGGCGGGAAGCTGCGACGGCGCGCGGGGCTTGGGAGGAGCTGGGGGAGCGTCGCCCGGCGGATGTCCAGGGGGAGCCGGAGGGGCCGGCGGGGTGGAGGGACCGAATGATGGCTTCCCCGGAATCGCGGGTGCGTGTACGGGTGGCGCCGGTGGCGTCGGCGGCCAGGGAGATGCAGGAAGCGGTGGTCTGACTTGCGATGCAGTGGGGGGCCCGGGAGGGAATGGAAGCACGGGCGCCGTTGGCATTTCGGGGACCGACGGCGCGGCCGCGTCGCCGAACGGGTCCATCATCGCCAACGAGTGGGTTCCGAACACGTCGGGCTCCGGCCTCGTGGGCGCGCCCGGTGACGGAGGAGGAGGCGGAGGAGGGGGGGGCGGTCAGGGTGGCACGTTCTGCAACGACGGCGGCGGAAACGGCGGTGGTGGCGGTGGCGGCGGTGGTTCCGGCGGCACCGGTGGCACCGGCGGTGTGGGCGGTCGCGCGGCATTCTGCGTCATGCTCGTGAATTCCTCGCCCACATTCGATGGATGCACATTCCTGCGCGGCATCGGGGGAACGGGTGGCGGCGGCGGTTTCGGCGGATCGGGTGGCAACGGCGGTTTCGGCGGATCGGGAGCGACGGCGTGCCTGGGCGAAGTTGGGCGCGGAGGAAACGGCGGGGCGGGCGGCGACGGTGGCCAGGGCGGCGGGGGCGCGGGCGGACCGGGTGGCCCGAGCTACGGCATCTACCGTGTGGGTGCGTCGAATCCGGTCACGATCGGGAACACGTTCAGCGGCGGCGCAGGCGGTACCGGCGGACTCGGTGCATCCGGTGCTCCGAACGGCCCGACCGGCCTCTTCGGGACGATCAATTAGTCTTTTGGTGACTCACGAAAGGGGGTCCGCGCGCTAGCGCGGGCCCCGTTTCGTTCCCCGCCTCACCGCACTCGATCCGAAGCGCGCGCGCAGCGAGTCCATCACCGCGTCGAGCGTGCGATTGCGCGTGGCCGGCGCGCGCAAGTTCGATTCGAACAGATCGAGCGATGTTTCCTCCGCGCGCGCCAGGTTGGACAGCGAAACCCCGAGCAATCGCAGCGCGCGACCTTGGCGGTCGAGCTTCTTCTCCAACAGGTCACGCGCCACGTCGCGAATCACCACCGAGTCCGCTGTCGCGTCGGGTAGTGTCTTGGCGCGCGTCACGGTAGTGAAGTCGGCGTAGCGTGCCTTGAGATTGACCGTGAAGCCCACGACGTCGTCCGCGCGCGCCCGTCGCGCCACGCGCTCGGATAGCGCGTCCAACTCCGCACGCAGCGCTCCCCCGTCGGCGATGTCCCGCGCGAAGGTATTCTCCGCCCCGATCGACTTCGCGTCGGCGTCGGGGACCACCGGCCGATCGTCGATGCCGCGCGCGAGCTGTTTGAGGCGCGGCGCGTAAGACCCCGTCAGTTGTTCCAGCAGCGCGTCCGGCGCTCGCGTTACATCGGCGATCGTGCGTAATCCTGCCTTCGCAAACGCTTCTTCCGTCTTCTTCCCGACACCCCACAAGCGCCACACCGGCAGCGGCGCCAAGCGTGCTTCCGCTTCCTCTTGGGTGATCACGACGAAGCCGTCGGGCTTCTCGAGGTCGCTCGCGAGTTTGGCGAGGTACTTGTTCGGCGCCACCCCCACCGACGCGACGAGCCCGATCTCGTCGCGGATTCGGCGCTTGATCGCGCGGCCGATTTCGGGCCCGGTTCCAAAGAGCGCCTGGCTCCCGGTGACGTCGAGGAAGGCTTCGTCGATGGAGATGGGCTCGACGAGCGGCGTGTACGCGTCCAAGATCAACCGAATGTCGTGCGATATCTCGGCGTAGCGATCCATGCGCGGGGCGATGAACACGCCGTGCGGGCACAGCCGCTCCGCCCGCGCGGTGCTCATGGCACTGCGCACGCCGAAGACACGCGCCTGGTACGAGGCCGCCGACACCACGCCGCGCGATTCGCGCGTTCCGCCCACGATCACGGGTCTGCCCGCCAGCGCGGGATCATCCATCACTTCGACCGACGCGTAGAAAGCGTCCATGTCGACGTGGATGATGGCGCGTGCTTTCGCCGTCGCTTCGCTCATGCCGGCTAGCGTATCATGCGCGCGTGGACCGCATGGACGGAAAGACGGTGCTGGTCACGGGCGCGAGCTCCGGCATCGGTAAGGCGACCGCGGCCGGGCTCTCCGCGCTGGGTGCGCGCGTCGTCATGGTGAGCCGCACCCAGGAGCGGGGCTTGAGGGCGCGCGCGGAGATTCTGCGCACGATGCCCGGCGCCTCGCTGGAGGTCGTGGTGGCGGACCTGTCCACCACGGCCGCCATTCGGCGGCTCGCGGACGTGGTCGCGCACAAGTGCCCGCGCCTCGACGTCCTGGTCAACAACGCGGCCGTGCTCACGTCGCGCCGCAAACTCACGAGCGAGGGCTTCGAGATGCAGTTCTTCGTCAACCACCTCGCGTATTTTCTCCTGACCGGGTTGTTGCTCGATGTGGTGCGCGCGAGCGCGCCGGCGCGCATTGTCAACGTGGCATCCACCGCGCACTCGCGGGGTGTGATCGACTTCGACGACTTGCAGCTCGCGGAGGCGTACCGCGGCTGGCAGGCCTACGCGAACACCAAGCTCATGAACATCCTCTTCACCTACGAGCTGGCGCGCCGGCTGGAGGGCACACGCGTCACCGCGAATGTTCTCCACCCGGGGGTGATCCACACCAATCTCCTGAGCAACTTCTCGTCGGTGATGCAGCTCGCGTGGCACGCGGTCGGGCGCTGGTTCAAGCAGCCCGAGGACGGGGCCGAAACGCCGGTCTACCTGGCATCGTCGCCGGAGGTGGAGGGCGTCAGCGGGAAGTATTTTCGCCACTGCAAGCCGATGGGCACGTCGGCGCAATCGAACGACCGCGAGATCCAGCGCCGGCTCTGGAAGGAAAGCGAGCGCCTCTCGGGGTTCACGTACCCGATCTAGGCTTGCGCCGGCCGGGGCCGCGGCATACAATTGATGCATCCCACCACGACGCCCCGTGCTCGGTTGAGCGAATCGATGCGTCCCCGTTACTCAATCGCGATCCCGTTGACCGTCGCGCTCGCGTGCCTTCTCGCGTGCGACGACGATCCCATTGCCCCTTCTCCTCCCGAGGCAAGCGAACCGCAGTGGTCCGAGTGGCGCGAGCTCCCGCCCTCGTTCACCGTCTACTCGATGTGGGCGGTCGGTCCCAACAACGTGTTCGCGGTCGGACCCGCGGGGACCGCCGCGCGCTGGAACGGCGTACGCTGGACGAGCGTCCCGGTCGATCTGTTCCGTAACGTGTGGAGCGTGACCGGAACGCCCGATGGGTCGGTGGTTGCGGTCGGTGACGGCGGCGCGACCTATTCCTTCAACGGGATCGCGTTCGCGCCAACGCCCCAGGTTACGGCCGAGGATCTTCGCTCGGTGTGGGCGGCGTCGGACGACACGCTGCTCGCGGTGGGCGAGCTCGGCACCTTGCTCGTTGGCAACGGTTCGACCTGGTCGCTCGCGCCGCCTCCGGTTCGGGCCTCGATGCTGTCGGTCTGGGGCACGTCGATGCGCGACGTGTTCGTGGTCGGTCCGGACGGGCTCATCATTCACTTCGACGGAAACGCATGGAGCGAGCAATCCAGCGGAACGCTCGAGACACTGGCGTCGGTCAGCGGTACTGCGTCCAACGACGTCTACGCGGTGGGGACGTCGGGGACGATTCTGCACTACGACGGCGCGGACTGGTCCCCCATGACGAGCCCGACCGGCAGCGTGCTGCAGTGCGTGGTCGCGGGCGCGGGCGACCCGATTGCCGTGGGCGCCAACGGCGTCGCACTGCTGCTCCAAGACGGCGCCTGGTCGCGCGTCGAGGTGGGCACCACGCACTGGCTCTACGCCGCCTGCCGTGCCGGCACCCACACGTGGGTGGGCGGCTCGCGCGTCGTTCGCGTCCACGACGGCACGGCGTGGCGTTCCGAAGCGACCGGAGCGGTGCCGATCCTGCGCGGCGTGGGCGCGGATCCATCCGGGTCCGCCATCGTCGTCGGGGACGATGGCTACATCGCGCGCGGACGCGGCGATGGTTGGGAAGTCGACGAAGGCGTCGACGCGCGTGATTTGTACTGCGTCTATCTGACGTCGGGCGGCGAGCTGTTCGCCGGCGGCGTGCAGCGCCTGCTTCGCTTCGACGGCACCGAGTGGGTGGTCGAGATCGACGACATCATCACGTGGTACGGCTTCGCCGAAAGCCCGACCGAGTTGTATGCGGTGGGATCGAACGGAACGCTGCGACGGCGCTCGGGCGGGGGCTGGACTACCGAGATCATGCCGCGCTTCACCGAGAGCCTCAACGCGGTCGCGTGTCTGTCCGGCAGCGAGGCGTACGCGGTCGGCGACCGCGGTGTCGTGCTTCGGTACGACGGCATCGGGTGGACGCAGCTGAACTCGCGCTCGTTGGTCGATATCCGCGACGTCATCGAGGCCCCGGGCGACGATCTCAATCGTCGCGCGCTCGCGATCGGCGAGTCGGGGGCGCTCTTCGTACTGAATACGCAGGGCGTGACGGCTCTCGAGTCTCCCACGTCCGCCAACTTATATGCGCTCGCCCGCGACCCCGCCGGCGACATTCTCGCGTTCGGGGGCGGCGCGTCGATGCTGCGTTACCGAGACGGCACCTGGTCGAGCGACGACTCGCCGGTGCTGCAACCGCTGTACGCGGCCCATTCGGGCGAAACCGAAGTGTTCGTCGTGGGAGGCGGCGTGTCGGGCGGGCTCGTGCTCCGTTACGGGCCGCCTTGACCACGACCTCGTATCGCGCGTATCCTTGGTCGTCCCCCGAATTTCCTCTTCGACAAACATGACGTTTTCTTCGACCTGCAAGAGAGCCCTGACCGCGGCCGCGCTGGGCGGCGTGCTCGCCGCGTGCGACGACAGCGTGGTCTATCCGCCCGGGCCGGAGCAGTTCGCGTTTGTCACCGAGCCCGCCGAGATCGGCGCGCTGCACGGCGTCACGGTGACGCCGACCGGCGCGCGCGCGGCGGGACTCAACGGGCTCGTGATCGACTGGGACGGAAACCTGTGGTCCTCGTATCCGACCGGAACCAACGCGGAGATCTTCGGGATCGGATCCGCCTCCGACGGCACCGTGTTCGCGGTGGGACGCGACGGCCTCATTCTGCGCGATACCGGCACGGGCTTCGCGTCTTTGGCTTCGGGGACGACAGAGAGTTTGAATTCGGTCTCCGGCGTCAGGTCGAATAGCGCGTTCGCCGTCGGCAACGCGGGTGTGATCCGTTACATCCAGAGCGCGTCCGTGATCGACTGGCCCTCCAACACGACACAGAACCTCCGCGGGGTCTGGATGGCGTCCGATACGGTGGCGGTGGCGGTCGGCAACGGAGGCACGGCGCTGCACTTCGATGGGTCGTCCTGGAATCCCCGGCCCACGCCCACCACGGAGAACCTGCGCGCCGTATTCGGCTTCGCCGAGGACGACGTGTTCGCGGTGGGCAACACCGCGCGCATCCTGCACTACGACGGGGGTTCGTGGCAGCAGATGAGCCAGCCGTCCGGAATCACCTCGCGCGCCCTGCTCGGCGTGTGGGGCCAGACTCCCAGCGACGTGTTCGCGTGCGGCGAAGCCGGCGTCATGCTCCACTACAACGGGTCGACGTGGACGCGCTTCACCAACACCATTTTCACCAGCCAGAACTTCGAGGGCATCACGGGGACCGCGGGCGACGACGTGATCGCCGTCGGTGCCGGCGGCACCATCGTTCGCTACGACGGCAACGAGTGGAAGAAGGAACTGAGCGACGTCGGCTCGACCGCCGTCTATCGCGGCATTTGGGGCACGTCGGCCAACGACGTCTTCATGGTGGGGCCGTTTGCACAAGTGCTGCACCGCGCGGGTGGAGTATGGCGCTTCATGGTCGGCGGACGCCCGCAGCAATTGAACGACGTATCGGGGACATCGCCCGCGCATGTGATCGCGGTCGGCGACCAGGGGCTCATCATGGGCTACGACGGCGCGGCGTGGACGACGCAGACGAGCGGAACCGCGGAAGGACTGAACGGCGTGTGGGCGGCTGCGGCCAACGAAGCGTGGGCCGTGGGCGACAACGGGACCGTTCTGCACTTGTCGGGCGGCACCTGGAACCCGCAGACCAGCGGGACCACGAAGGTGCTGCACGCGGTGTGGGGTGTATCCGCTTCCAACGTGTACGCGGTCGGCAACGACGGACTCGTGTTGAACTACGACGGCGGCAACTGGAGCGAGCACGCGACCCTCAACGCGATCGCGCTGCGCGGCATCTGGGGCGCGTCGGCGTCGAACATCATCGCGGTGGGCACGGGCGCGCCGGGGCAGTCGAGCGCGTTTCGCTACAACGGATCGTCTTGGCAGCCCGAGAGCATCAGCACCGTGTCCGCGCTGGAGTCGGTGTTCGGCGTTTCGTCGAGCGACATCTTCGTCGTGGGCCTGGGCGGCCGGCACCAAAACAACTTCTACGACGCCTTCTTCAACTACGACGGCGAGGCCTGGATTCGCTCGCAGGCGAGTACCTTCGGGAGCTACACCGACGTCTGGGCCCCGTCGGGATCGACCGCGTTCGTGGTCGGCACGGGCGCGATCGTCTATCGCGGGACGAAGAACTAGCCGCGCCGCCGCCGTCCTCATCGCGCGTCGGCGTGACTCGCGATTCCCCATCGTTTCCTGGCCCGCCGCTTGCTCAGTACTCCATCGGTCTCCTTATAATGGAGGTCGATTATGTTCGTCATCCGCACCCTCATGATCATCGCACTGGCCCTGATGACGGCCGCCGTCGTCATCGGCTGCTCGGGCAAAGTCGCGACCAAGAGCCCTTCGTCGCGCGACGTGATCATCGTCAAGGACGAGCCCGGCCCGCCCGACCACGCGCCGGCGCACGGCCACCGCAAGAAGCAGGGCAACCAGAGCGTCATCCTCGAGTACGACGAGCGCATGGACCTCTACGTCGTCAGCGGATACGACGACTGCTACTACACCGCGGGTCAATTTTATCGGAAGGTTAAAGGGGCATGGGAATGGAGCGTGTGCATCGACGGGCCTTGGAAGGCCGTCGCGCACCGCAACGACCTGCCCCCGGGGCTTCGCAAGCACAAGGCATAACGCGCCCGCTTGCACGCCAAAACGAAACTCCCCCGGTCGAGCGAATCGACCGGGGGAGTTTTCGCTTGCGGCTCCAGTGTCCGCGGAGAAACTAGAAGTTCGCTTCGCGGCTCGCGTTCAGCGCGCGGTCCACGCGGGCGATCGTCTCCATCAAGTGTGCGTTGGTCTCGTCGTCCAGGCCCTTGCGCTGGAGACCCGACTGGGCCGCGGTCTTGATGCGCGTCAGGTTGAGCCGCGACAGCGACACCGCATCCTGGGGCGTCACCGGGTACGGCTCCACCATCTGCTGGATCAGCATATCGGTGTAGACGCGCTGGAGGTTGCGATCCCACGTCGCGGTGCGACCGTTGGGCGTGAGATTGTCGGTCCAGATCGACTTGGTCAGCGTGCTGTACAAGTCCGACAGCTTGAATGCGCTGTTATTCTTGTACGCGTTATCGACCACGCGCGCCTGCAGGAACGGGTTCATGACGTTGAACAGGACACCCGTCTGCATCGCTTCGACCCAATCCGACAACGGGAAGTCGAAACGACGGCCCTGCTGGAACAGGTTGTTCTCCCAACTCCACATCTTGTCGTCCTGCATCTTGTTGAGCATGTCGGGCGACAGCGCGTACGCGTTCGACTTGAGCGCGTTGTCGACGACGAACTGGAGCGCCTTGCGCTGCTCGTCCGCCGTGATGAGGGTGAAGGGAGCCTTGCCGTCGCCCTTGTGGGCGCGCTCGGTATAGGCGCCTCCGACCGTCTTGGTGGCGATGTTCGAGCACACGTACTTCTGCACGAACAACGCCTGCACCGCCGCGCGCAAGGGCACGTAGTCGCCGCCCTCGGCGACGACGCGTCCCTCGAGCTGACCCTTCATGAGCAGGTCGTTGCAGATCGACATACGCTCGTTGGCCCAGCGCATGGGATCGTCGGAGAGGTCGTTGGTGTTGCTGCGCGGATCGAGCGCACCCATCGGATAGGTGTCCTCGTCGGTGCCGTACAGGTACGCCTTGTCGACGCACTTGCGGGCGATGGCTTCGAGGTTCTTGCTCTGCTCCTCCGGAGTGGCGCCGTCGATGGGCTTGTACGCCCACTCGATGGCCCACATGTCGTAGGTGCCGACGATCGGGGTGTAGTAGTACCCCTGCTGCGACGCGTTGGCGGCGATGTTCGGCGTCGGGTAATCCATGACGGAACCCGTCATGCCGATCTGGTCGATCTTCGCCTTGTCGTTGAGCTGGTCGTAGGGCACAGCACCGGAGCTCTTGAAATTGTGACGCAGCCCGATGGTGTGCCCGACCTCGTGCGCCGACACGAAGGTCAGCGCGGCGCCGATGTACTCCATCGGAACTTCCTGGCCGGCTTCGATCATACCGTTGATCAGCATGGTGAGTCGCATCATCTCCGCGCCCAGGCCCATGCAATCGTTGACCGAGCACAGCATGTAGGGCCGGCCCTTGAAGAACGGCAGCGACATGATCGCTTCCTCGCGCTCGCGCTCTTCCGGCGTCATCCACAACTGCTTCAAATTGTGGTCGACTTCCATCAGCGCAGGACGCGGGGCCGCCACACGGCGCCACGACTTGCCGAAGTTGTGCACGATGTTGTGCTCAAAGAGAATGTCGGCGTCGATGATCTCGCCCGTGCGCGGGTCGACGCGCGAGGGTCCGATGGCGCCGTACGACACCTGGTCGCTGACGTTCCAGCGGATGGTGTTATAGCGCGCGTCGACGGGGTCGTAGTTGGGGTCCTCTTCCTTGGTGGGCGCCGGCTTGCCGACGATGGCTTCCTTGAAGCCGGCCGCCTCGAACGCCTTCTGCCACATGTTGACGCCCGCGATCATGTACGGGACGTACTCCTTGGGCACCGTGTGATCGATGTAATACACGATCTGCTGCTTGGGCTCGGAGACGGCCGCGGCCGGGTCCTTCTTCTCCAAACGCCAGCGGTTGGCGTAGTGGGTGAAGAAGGTCTCGGTCTTCTCCTTGGTGAAATCCTTGAATGAAGTCGTGAAGTAGCCTACGCGATCGTCCGCGATGCGCGGCGTCATCGGCTCTTCCGGCAGCTTACGAATGCTCCACGCCACGCCGACCTGAATCGCGCGCGGATCGGGGAAGTTGGGACGGAACAGCGCCTCGGGACGGCTGGCGGCGTAGGTCAGCCGGGTGTCGATCTCGGTGTTGGTCGGGTAGTTCTTGATGCTGCCGAAGTAGCCCTTCTTCGCCTCCAGGCGCATGGGCTGGCTGAGCGCGCCGTTGAGCCAAATGCTCATGCCGGCGACGTCGGAGAGGAAGAAGTCCTTCACCTCGATGATGACTTTGCCCTCGCGCTCGGTCTTGATCGGGAAGCTCTCGAGGATAGATTCGGCGAAGGTGAGGTCGATCGCCTTCTGCAGCTCTTCGTCGCCCTCGGCGCGGAAGTTCGCGGTCAGGCGGCGCAGCTGGATGTTGTCCTCGTCGCGGTGGAAGTCGAACATGACGTCGTCGATGGGCAAGCCGCCGTAGACGAAGTTCGACCCGATACCCTGCGACAGGCTCAAGATGGCGAGCATGGGCTTGTCGAGGTCGTCCTTCTTGAGTTCGAGAAGCACTTCGGCGCCCTTGGTGTGGAGCGTCAGCAGACCCTCGACCTTCTTGTGGTCTTTGGTGACGATCTCATCCCAGGGTTTGAACTTCGGCTTGGACGGGGGAGGGCCGGGTTTCTTGAGCTTCTTCTGCAATTCAACCGCGTACGGCCGCGGCTTCATACCTTTGTTGGCCTCGGCCTTCGCGGGGGTCGCTGCCGGCGCGGCCGGCGCGTCGACCTCGAGCGCGGTGGCGCTGGGCTCGATCAGGGTTTGGCCGGCAGAGGCGGCTTCGGCCGAGACGACCATGAAGCACGCAACCGCGAGCAGCCCGAGTTTCCGAAACATGCTCCTCTAACCTCCTGTTATAGAAAATGCTGGGTGGGTTGCAGGCTAGTACGAGCGCCGAGGCGAATTCGTTCCATCGCACCGGCGTGTTTCTTTACGTCATCCCGCCGTCGGGGACGGGTTCGATTCCCGGGCACGGGCCCCGTGAGAGAGCGGACTCGAGAGGGAAAGTCACCGCGTTACCGCGTTTCAGCCACCCGGGGGCATGATAGAGGGAAACCGGGTGGGATTCAACCGGTATCGTGCTAAGCTGTTGGCTCCCCGGCCCTTCATTCGGTCGCTGGGGCCCTTCGGAGAGGTCGAAGAAATCATGCCTCGACGCACACTACTCATCCTGGCCGTGTGGCTGACGGCTGCCCCCGGTGTCCGCGCGGCCGATGGACTCACGATCGAGTCGATCTTCGGTTCGCGCTCGCTTCTCAAGCCGATACCGCCGACCGTCGAGTGGCTGGGGAACAGCCGCGGGGTGTCGTTCGTCCGAAAGACCCAGACCGACCCGCCCCGATCCGAGCTCGTCCTTCGCGAGGTCCCTTCGGGCCGCGAGCGGGTGATCCTGGTGGCCGACACGGTCACCGTGGCCGCCGACCTCCGCCCGGACCACCCGACTTTCTCGATCGGCAGCCATCAGTGGAATCGCTCCGGCGACCGGGCC
>DASPGK010000442.1:0-3240 GCA_035620655.1 Candidatus Krumholzibacteriia bacterium | reverse complement strand
CCTTGTCCTTCGAGAACACGTGCTGCGCGCGGATGGTTTCCAGCTGCGTGTACATGTCCTGGTGGGCGTCGTAGTAGTCGTGCATCTCCTCGTCGGTGGGGCGCGCCTTGGAGTCGACGTACTCGTCCAGGTATTCGGCAACCAGGATCGAGCGCGTGGCTTCCTCGATGCGGGCGCGTACGGTCTCGCGCGAGGCGAGGTCCAGCTTCTTGGCCTCCAGGTACGCGAGCTCCTCCTGCATCAACTTCTCGGCCAGGAGTGCGCGGCCCTCCGGCGAGTCGAATTTTTGCCGCTGCGGCTCGGGCATGCGGCGCAGGTACTCTTCCACGAACTCGCGCGTGATGGACCAATCGCCGACGCGGGCCGCCAGCTCTTCCTCGGAAGTGTCGACCTTTGCGGTCTCGGTCTTCTTCGAACAGCCCGTCGCGACCAGCGCGACCAGCGCTACCATCGGCAGCAGATTGCGAATCCAACTCATAGCGAAACGAACCTCCTCGTCATACCAAGTCTCCGCGACCACGGCGCTTGAGCTCGGCGACGATCTGCTTGATGTCTTGCACACGGTCGCGACGGCACACCAGAATGGCGTCGCCTCCGTCGACCACGACCAGCCCCTCGACGCCGATCATTGCGACCACGCGACCGGGGGCCACCACGGTGTTGTCCTTGGCGTCGACCACGACGTGCTCGCCCACCACGACGTTGCCGTCGGCATCGGGTACTCCCACGTCGCGAACGAACTCCCAGCTCCCCACGTCGTTCCAGGCGAAGTCCGCGCGCATCACGACGACGTTGCGAGCCTTCTCCATGAGGGCATAATCGATCGAGATGGACGGCGCGCGGGGATACTCCCGCTTCAACACCCCCTCGAAGCCCGGCGTTCCCACCGCCGCTTCGATCGGAGCCAGCACCGCGGCGAGGTCCGGCGCGTGGTGCGCGATCCCATCCAGCACCGCCCCCGCCCGCCACACGAACATGCCGCTGTTCCAGAGGGAGCCGCCCGCCACCAGCTCGCGCGCCTTCTCCGGCGCGGGCTTTTCGACGAAGCCGGCCGCCGCGTGGATGCGGTCTTGCCCTTCGCTCCAGCGCTCGTCGCCCAGCCGAATGTATCCGTATCCGCTCTCGGCCCGTGTCGGGACGATCCCGAACGTGAGCAGGTCGTCGGCACGGGCCAGGTATCGAACCGCCGCGCGCACCTGCTCGCGAAAGCGCTCCGCCGGTTCCACCACGTGGTCGGCCGGGAGCACCAGCATCGCTTGGTCGCCGCGGGTGCGGCGCGCGATCGCGGCCGCGAGCGCGATGCTCGGCGCGGTATTGCGAATCTCCGGCTCGCCGATGACGTTCGCGTCGGGGACGCGGCCTCCCAGTGCCGCCAGCACCGCGTCGCGCTGCTCGGCGAACGTCATGACGAAGGTGTCCTCGCGCGACGCGAGCCCGTCCAGGCGGTCGAGCGTCAACTGCAGCATGCTGCCCCGACCGGTGAGGTCGAGCAGCTGCTTGGGGCGACGGCGGCGGCTGGACGGCCAAAACCGCTCACCGACACCACCCGCGAGTACTACCGCGATCACGCGTCCCTTACTCCTTGACCACCCAGACCTTGATCGGGACCGACACCTCGCGGTGGAACTTGAGATCAACGTTGTACACGCCGATCTGACGGATCGGCTCGGCCAGCTCGATCTCGCGCCGCTCGACGTCGTGACCCTGCTCCTTGAGCTTGCGCGCGATGTCGAGGGCGGTGACCGAGCCGTACAGCTTGTCTTCCTCGCCCACCTGCACCGCGATGTTGACCGCCACGTCGACGTACTTGGCCGCGCGCGCGCGCGCGGTTTCGACCGCCGCGATGTCGCGCTTGATCAGCACGCGCTCGTTCTCCTGGAACACGCGGCGGTTGGCCGGTGTCGCGGGGAGCGCGAGCTTGCGCGGGAACAAGTAATTGCGCGCGTAGCCGGGCTTGACCTTCACGGCCTGGCCGCGGTCGCCCAGCTTGTGGATGGATTCCAGCAGAATGACTTCCACGATCGGCTCTCCTTTACCGGTAGTACTCGCGCACGTACGGCACGAGTGCGATCAGACGCGCGCGCTTGACCGCCGCCGCCAGCATGCGCTGGTGCTTGGCGCACGTTCCCGTGATGCGGCGCGGCGTGATCTTGCCGCGGTCGGTCATGAAACGACGCACGCGGCGTTCGTCCTTGTAGTCGATGTGCGTGACGCGGTCGAGGCAGAACTTGCACTTCTTCTTCCGCATCGGGCGCTTTTCGCGCTTCTCGCCCTTCTTCTTGGGATCGCGCTTAGTATCTCTCGCCACGGTGCTCGACCTCCTCACGCTCGCGCTCGGGGTGACGCATGGTCGGCTCGACCGTACCCGGCTCGAGCGCGGGCTCGTTGCCCTCGGCCAGCTCGTCGCGCACGATCATGTGCCGCAGCACGTTC
Source organism: Candidatus Krumholzibacteriia bacterium (assembly GCA_035620655.1). Classification (GTDB taxonomy): domain Bacteria; phylum Krumholzibacteriota; class Krumholzibacteriia; order WVZY01; family JAKEHA01; genus JAKEHA01. The sequence continues at coordinate 807 of DASPGK010000442.1, read as the reverse complement.
TCGTCGATGCGCATCTGCCGGCCCAGCTCGTCGACCAGCGCGTTGCCGCCGCGGAACCGATAAAAGAAATAGGTGCCCTCGGGCTGCTTCATGATCTCGTAGGAGAGACGACGCTTGCCCCAGGTTTCGACCTTGGTGATCTCACCGCCGCCTTTGGCGATGATCTCGACGTACTTGGCCGTGCTCGCACGCAGACCGTCGTCGTTGACGGCCGGATGCAAGATCACGGCGCACTCGTAACTTCTCACGGAGTACCTCCCTGTGGACATGTGACCCCCCCGCAGCGACCGAAGGCCGGCCGGGGGGTAGAGAAGTCGTTTGAGCCGATCTGGCTAAGGACTATGTGCGGCACACTATAGGCGATGCGGGGCCGCGCGTCAAGGAGCCTCCCCCGGCGCCTCCGCGGGCGGCTCCTTGCGGGTATTGAAGCGGCTCATGGCCTTGTCGATACCGTGCATCACCCAGGCTTCGATGCAGTCGGCGGCCACCACCAGCATTTCGTCCACGGTGCGTTCCTCTTCCGGGAGAAACTCGGCCAGGACGAATTCGGCCGGGTCGACCCGCGGCGGCACGGGGCCGACACCGAGTCGCAAGCGCGGGAATTCGAGCGAGTCGAGTCGCTCGATGATCGACGCCAAGCCGTTGTGGCCTCCGTCGCTCCCGTTCTTGCGCAGGCGCAACGACCCCAGCGGCAACGCGAAGTCGTCGCACACGACCAAGAGCCGATCCAACGGCAGCGATTCCTGCGCGATCCACGGCGCCAGCACGTCACCCGAGAGATTCATGTAGGTGAGCGGCTCCATGAGC
>DASPGK010000441.1:0-9860 GCA_035620655.1 Candidatus Krumholzibacteriia bacterium | reverse complement strand
ATAACAACGGCAATGAGAATAACATAGGTGCCGGGCCGGGTCAACGTGGGGTTCGCGGGTGTCCACCGACAACGGGTGTGTGGTACCATTATGTTTCTCACATCCTACTGACCCGGGGAGGCCACCATGAGACTCCAATCGCTCTTCCTCCTTCTTGTCGTATTGGCCGCCGGTCCTGCTCGTTCCGAGTGGACGTGGCGATACCCGCAACCACAAGGTCACACGCTCTACGACATCGTTTTTCTGACCAACACCACCGCGATCGCCGTGGGCGAAGCGGGAACGGTCCTGGTCACGACCGACGCCGGTCAGTCGTGGGTCGTATCGTTCCAAGTCGCGGGTGTGGAAACTCATCTGCGCCGAATCGATCGCCTCGACGCGTCGTCCGCCGTCGCGGTGGGCGACGACGGTGTCGTCCTGCGCACGACCGACGGCGGCGACACCTGGACGCCCATCGCCAGTGGGACGTCCGTGGATCTTCTCGACGTCTCCTTCGGCGACGCGATGAACGGCATCGCGGTGGCTGGCGTCACCGTTTTGCGTACCGGCAACGGCGGTCTGGCTTGGCAAAGCACGAGCGTTCCTTCGTTTCTGCGCGCCGTGGACATGATCACCGCTACGGACGCGATCGCCGTGGGAGATTGGACAGACGTCATGATGACGACGAACGGTGGCGCGGACTGGACGCCGAAGCCCGAGCCCCTGTTGCCCCCGTACAACGCTCCCCTCACAAGCGTCGATTTCATCGACGCGCTCAACGGAGTTGTCGGGGCCGCCCTCGGCGACGACGGGTGGGTCTCATTCAACAGCGCCTGGCACGTAACGAGTGACGGCGGAGACACCTGGGCGCCCCTGTATCCGTTCGGCGGCGCCGTCGAGGAATACACGCCCAACGAGATTCTGTATCCGGCGGTGGGTCAGATCTTCGCGGCGTACCGAATGACGTGCTGCCGCTTGAGTTCCTATCCCTTTTCGGACTGGGGCGAGTTCGTGGCGGGTGGCGCGCCGTTCGCTCATCGCAACATCACGCACTCGGCGAACGGGCTCGCGCGCAACGACGACGGCCTCGTGCTTGTCGTCGGGGACGACGGATTGATACTGCGGCGCAATCCCGACGGCACCTTCGTGCGCACCGGAGGCGTTCTCCATCGCGAGTACCTCGCAGGCGGATGGTCTGCGTCGTCGTTCGCCGACCCATCGACGGGTATCGTGATGGCCAGCGACGACTACATGTACCCCGCGAGCGGCTCGCCCGAGACGCACTTCGCGCGCACGACCGACGGAGGGCTGACGTGGGCGTCCACGACCCTCGCCAACGTGCAGTCCAAGGACCTCGCACACCTCTCGGCCGACGAGGTCTACACCATCGGCTACGACGTGGGAGGCCGCGGGATTGCGGCGCGTTCGGTCAACGGGGGTGCCTCGTGGTTGACGGTGTGGACGAGCCCGACCATCTTCCCCGGCGCTATCGCGTCCGGTTCGCCAACCCACGCGGTCGCGGTATGCAGCGGCGGCTGGGCGTTGGTCATTGACAACGGGACCGTGACGCCCGTGGCGGCGGGCGTCGCCTCGACCGACGTGGCGTTCGCGACTCCTTCGGTGGTCGTGGCCGCGGGCGGGAACACGGTACGTCGGAGCCTGGACGGCGGTCTCAATTGGACGGCGCTGCCCAACCCGATTCAGCCGATCCGCGCGCTGGACTTCGCCACTCCGTCGACCGCGTTCGCCGTCTCCACCACGGGCATACTGCGCAGCGACGACCAGGCACAAAGCTGGCAGGTAGTGCCTTCAGGCGCTCACGCGGGCTTGCGCGCCATCGACGTCTCGGGCAGCGGTCACGGGGTTGCGGTCGGCGACGACGCCGTCGCGCTGATCACCTCCGACGGCGGTGACACGTGGATTCCGTTCCCCCCGCCGACGAACGGCGACTTCAACCGGGTAACGGTCTTCTCCGATGGCCGTGCCTTCGCGTCGGGGCCGCCGCAGACGCTCTTCGAGTTCTTGCAGCAAACGGTACCGACCCTCATCAGCCGCTTCGACGTCGAGGCGCGGCCGTTCGGCGCCGACCTGCGCTGGGAAGTTCGCGACGACGCCGATCTGGCATCGTTCTCGATACAGCGCCTCCTGGACGCGCGCGCCGAGACGATCGCGGCCGGCCTCTCGCGCGGGGCGCGGTCGTACCGGGACGACGGCGTGCTCCCGGGCCGGACCTACCAGTATCAATTGATCGCGGTCGATCGCGACGGCGCGATGACGGTGTCGGCCCCGATTTCGGCGACGATCCCAAGCGCGGCTCTCGAGCTACTGCAGAACCATCCCAACCCGTTCAACCCGTCGACGAGGATCTCGTTCGTAGTACCGGCCAAGGAGCGGATACGACTGGATGTCTACGACGCGACCGGCCGCCGCGTGGCGACTCTCGTCGACGAAGTGAAGGACGTTGGAGTTCACACGGTGGAGTGGAACGGGAGCGGATCGGCGAGCGGCGTGTACTTCGCGCGCTTGGAGTCGGGCAAGGACTCGGTGTCACGCAAGCTGGTGCTGCTCAAGTAACCGACTACTTGAGCAGGACCAGCTTGTTGCGAAAGACGCCGTCCGGGGTGACGACGCGCTGGAAATACACGCCGCTGGCGACCGGGGCGCCGGCGTCGTCGTGGCCGTCCCACATGCGCTCATGGACGCCCGCACCCAGCGAACCGGAATGGATCGCGCGCACGCGGCGGCCGTGAACGTCGAAGATATCCCACTGCACGGGGCCGCCGACGCGCAAGTCGAGGCGCAGGGTGGTGGTCGGATTGAAGGGGTTGGGGACCGCGACGTGCAGGGACGTCCGCGCCACCGACGGGAGGTCGACGTCCGTCGTGCCGTCGAGGAGCTTCAGTGTTCCGTCGGACCACTCGCCCAACGTCGTGCCGCCGTCGCTGACCGACACGTAAAACCAGTAGGTGTCGATGGCGAGATACGCGGTGTTGACGACGTGAAATCCCAGGCTCGCATCCACGTTGAGTCCGGTGGGAAGCAGGAACTCGTTGCCGTCGAACACCGGTGACGTGTTGGCGAACACCGTGGCCCACATCGGCCCGCTCTCGGGGTCGGTCGCGTTCCAGGTCACGGTGAAGGTCTCCGCACCTTGGATGCGGAACTGCGTACCGGCCGCGGGTTCGATCACGTCGATCGACGGCGCCGCATTGGCCGGCGGGTTTATGGTGAGCGAATACGACGCCACCGTGCTCGGTAGGTGCGGGCGAGCGAGCACGAAGTACCAGCCGGCCGGGCGTCCGTCGAGCTCGATCCGTTCGAACGAACCGATGGTCTCCGACGAGGCGATGGTCGTGCCCGACGCGTCCAGTAAATACAGGTTCAGGTTCGCGTTGGTGAAGTCGATGCGCACGAAGTCGTCGGGCGTGCCGGTCGCGGTGGCGTAGAAGCGAAAATAGTCGAGGTCGTTCGCGACGTGGCACGTGAGTCCCGTGATGGTTCGGACCGGGTCGCAGGGACCGAGGTTGGGGCTATTGGGAATGCCGACCGTGCGCGCCGCCACCGCGGAGAACGACTCGTTGGTTTCGTAGGGGTCCGGATTGATCGACCCGCCGCCGCCGATCGTGAACTTGACGCGCGAGGTATTGTTGGTCTCGTCGCGTTCGAGGAAATCGTCGTTCGGGTCGGCGTGCGACTCCAGCCAATAGGTCCCCGCCGGTACGCCGGTGATGTCGATGCTCTGGCCGGACAGCGACTTGTCATAGATGTCGATCCATCCCACCGAGAGCCCCTGCACCGTCGAGCTGCACGAGAAGAACTGTCCCGCGGGATCGTAGTTGGGGAGGGTGGGATCGTAGACGTCGAGGTCGAGGATGCAGAAACTGGTCTTCGCCCCCTTGACGACGATGTCGCCCACGCCGTCGTTCGGGAGTACCTGGCGCACGCGGTACTCGCACCACTCTTCCACATGGATGTGGTTGTGGGACGGGTGAAAGACGAACTGGCCCGCGGTGCGATCGATGAAGCCCCCGCCCGGATAGTAGATGCGCTGCATGATGTTCTCGGTGCCGTCGCCGTTGTCGACGCCGGTTCCGTACACGTGGAACTTCCCGTCGCCCACGTTGGCGGTTCCGTTGGAAAAGCGAATGTACGTTCGCGGCGGCACGCCGCTGGTGACGAACTGGTTGTCGTAGAGGTCGTCCTGGCGCACGATGATGTCGGGGAGCAGCGCGGGGTTCGCCGACGGGTCGACGACGGTGGTGTCGATGTGGATCGTGAACGCCCCGCTGGTGGCACCCGCACCTTCGACCACGACGAAGTAGTCCCCCGCGGGGAGAAAGGCGGACGCGATACGGGACTGCCCGTTCGCGCACGCGGGGTCGTCGTCGTTGCAGTACACCGACGAGAGTCCGGCCGTGAAGACGCCGACGCGCGTATCGAGCCCCGACGGCGTGCAATCGGTCCACACGTCGAGCAACACCGTGGTGTCGAGCGAGACGCTGTACCAGCGGTCGGGCGCGGAGCCGCCGGGTCCGAGCTCGCATTCGATCGGGACGTCGTTGCACGTGCCGACCGTCGTGCTGGCCTCGGTGAACGGGATGGTGCCAACGAGGGTCGGATTGTTGGGACCGGAGTCGCCCTCGCACGGCGGGGCCCACGCGACGTTGAGGGTATAGGGACCCTCTTGGCCGGAGTACCCGTCGACGACGACGTAATAGCGCCCGGGCCCCACGGAGAGGTTGGAAATGCGCGAGCGGTAGTACGGCGCGCCGCACCCGGGGTCGTCGTCGTTGCACGCGACCATCGCCAGCGTGCTGTCGAACACGGCCATCCGCGTGTCATAACCGCCGGGGCCGCACGTGATCCACAATTCCAAGACCGCCGGTGTCGTCAATTGGAGCCGGTACCACCCGTCCTCGGCCGTGTCGGAGCCGCCGGAACCGCACGCGCCCAGCAGGGCGTTGTTGCCCTTGCCGGTCGTGTTCCCGGAATCGACGTAGGGATTGGACGTGATGAGCGTCGCCGTCGCACTGGTGGCCCCGCCGTCCGCGAGGGCGGAAGAAGCGCACAGGGCGCAACCTACGAGAGAGATGAGAATTGGGACGTGGGGTCGCATGATCGGTGATGGCACCGTCGAAGGCGTCTCATTATAGCACGCGACAAGGCCCTACGACCAGCGGCCTTGCGGCCGCTTACTTAGACCAGCGAACCACACGCACGCCGTCGGCGTTGGCATACATCTCGTAGAGCTCGGGGCCCGCGGGCGTATCCGTGAGCTCGTACTTTCGCTCCATTACGGGGGCCTTGAAGGGCTGCCAGACCCGATTGGGGCGCGGTGCCACGCCCAAACGATCGCCGGCGCCGTTGTAGACCACGACCGCCCAGTCGGCGCCGCCCGCGCTCTGCATGACCGCGAAGCCGTCGCCCGACTCGGTGACGGCGGTGATGACCCCGGACTCGGGCAGGCGTCGCACCAGCTTGCCTTCGCCGTCGATCAGGAGAATCGCGCCCACGTTGTCGTCGGTGCGCACCATGCGCTCGCCTCCCCAGCCGTAGCGCGGCTTCTTCCCGATTTCCGTGCCCGCCACCTCGAAGCTCATCTGGCGAATGGTGTCGAAGATCCACACCGAGTCGCCGTTGGGGTGGAGGCAGAACGCGTCGGTGCCGCGCGCGGGCGACTTGCCGGGCGGGATGAGTGACGACGTGTCGATGGTGCGCACCTCGATGCACGCGGCACTCGGGAGGTCGAACACGGCGAGACGCATCGAGGCCGGGAATTCCTTGGAGCCGGCCGGAAGATCGTCGACCAGGACGATCAGTCGATCACCGTCGAGGGCGATGTCGCGCGCTCGTACCGTGTCCGCACCCGCACCCTTGAGTGCGAGCGGGATCGCGCGCTCGAACACGCCCGCGGCGGTGAAGAGCTTGACGTCCTTCTTGATGCGGTCGTGAACCGCGATGTGATCGCGGCTCGCGGCGAAGCAACTCACCAGGCGCGTGGTCTTCTTACTGGATTGAATGCCCGCGTAGCCGAATTGGTCGGCGCCGGTGCCGAACCCGGCGCGCACGATGGGCTTCTCGGTCCAGTTGGCGGCGAGCGCAGGGGCCGCGGCGGCGACGAGCAGAGTGCACAATACCATGCGGGCGCGAATCATGAACCCCTCCAGGAAGGTCGTCCAGGCGGAATAGTACGGGTTGAGGCCGAGGAATGCCAGTGTAAGGCTGGCCTGGCAACCCCCATGCCGGAGGGCACCCCCGGAGCGAGCGGCAGCGTCTATCTGGCAAGAATCGAGGCCGGGGGACGATCGCGATCCCGGACCATCGCATCGAGGCAATCCCTACGTGAGGCCGTGCCGCTCCCGGTACGCCTTGACGCCGGCGTAGCCGACCAGCTTCTGTTGCTCCTCGTCCCACAGGCGGAACGCGAGGGACTTCAGGCTCGAACGCAGCGTGATGTGCTGCACGTTCTGGAAGATCTCGTTCTCCTTGTAGCACTGCTCGAGATAGTAGTTGGGGATCTTCGGGCTCAAGTGATGGATGTGGTGGTAGCCGATGCTGCCCGTGATCCATTGCAGCACGCGCGGCAACTTGTAGAACGAGCTGCCGTCCACGGCGCCCTTGGCGAAGTCCCACTCCTCGTGGCGCGCCCACTGCACGCCTTCGAATTGGTGCTGGACGTAGAACAGCCACACGCCCACCACGCCAGCCAGGAACATCGTCGGCAACTGGATCAGCAAATACGCCTTCCAGCCGATCGTCAGGCACATTACCAGAACGACCGCGAAGATGAGCACGTTGGTCTGATGGATGCTCACGTGCTCCCGCTTGGTCATGGGACGGCGCGCGAAGCGCTGCAGCACCAGGAACTGGAGGAGCGGGCCGATGGTGAGCATCACCCACGGGCTGCGATGCAGGCGGTAACGGAAACGACGCGCGCGCGGCGCTTGCATGTACTCCTCGACCGTCATGGTCCAGATATCGCCGATGCCGCGGTGATCGAGGTCTCCGCCGGAGGCGTGATGGACCGCGTGTTCGTGGCGCCACTGTTCATAAGGCGTAAAGACCAGCAGCGCGGTGATCGTGCCCGTGATGGTATTCGCCTTGCGCGAGCGGAAGAACGCACCGTGGCCGCAATCGTGCGAAATGATGAAGGAGCGAATCAGGAAGCCGGATGCGATCGGGATCAGCGCGAGGGTCAGCCAGTACGACACCTCGAGCGATCGAACCATCAGGTACCAGGTCAGCAGGTACGGGCCGAGCGTGTTGATGAGTTGCCAGGCGCTGCGGCCGTGGTGTGGGCGGCGGTATTTCTTCACCGCCTGGATCCATGCGGGCCCCTTGGGGGCGGTCAATTCTGGGTTCTTGTTCGTCGCCATAGAACGGTCTCGTTTCGGTCTGAAGCAAAAACGGGGCCCTGCATCATGCAAGGCCCCGACATTTATCTCGAAGGTTCCTTTGCGCACCGGTGTGCGTCCGGCTACCTGTACTCAATATAGGCCGACATCTCTCTACGTGTCGAGCTATTAATTACCGGAACCCCCCATCCGGTAAGCACAAATCGCGTCGTAAACCACCGCGACACGCTGATTCTAGGCAGGTTGCGGAATCCGGCCGGCCCTGCGCTCGTCGCGAACTTTGACCAGCGCGGAGGCCACCAAGAAGAGCGCCAGCAAGGTCAGGGCGGCCGCGGCGACGGCGTTGACGAAGGCGATGTCGAAGCCGTTCGCGGCGCGTACGTTCGCCACCAGAAGCTTGGCCAACGACCACAGCGTGATCGTCAGGACGAACAGCATCGGCAGGAGCGTGAACGCGATGCGTTGGCGCGCCTGGTGCAGCCAAACCGTTATGACGAGCAACGAGAGCGCGGCCAGCAGCTGATTCGACGCCCCGAAGAGGGTCCAGAACTTGACCCACGTCCCCTTCTCGCCGAACGCGATGAAGTAGCACGGGATCGCCACCGTCGCGACGGTGGCCGCGAAGGCACCCGCGCGAGCGCGCCACCCGAACAGCTCCTGCAACAGATAGCGCCCCAGGCGCATCGACACGTCGAGCGTGTCGAACACGAAAGTGGAAAACGCCATCGCGCCGAAGGTGACCGCGAACGCCAGCTTGTCTTCGCCGATGAGGATGGTCAGGAACTGCCCAATGCCGTTACCGTAAATCGTCCCCGGCGCCAGGCCCTGGATCGCGTTGGGCGCCGCGATCATGATGGTGGTGAGCGCAATCAGCGCGACGAATCCCTCCGCCAGCATGGCACCGTATCCGATGGGCCGGATGTGCGACTCTTTTGCGATTTGCTTGCACGTCGTCCCCGAGCACACGAGGCCGTGGAAGCCCGAGCACGCGCCGCACGCGATGGTCACGAAGAGAAACGGGAACAGGGTACCGGTCATCCCGCCCACATCCCACCCCTTGAACGCGGGCTGCTGCACCGAATAGCCGCCGAACAACAAACCGACCACGCCCACGATCAGCGCGCTGTAGAGCACGAAACCACCCAGGTAACCGCGCGGCTGCAAGAGCGCCCATACCGGCACCACACTCGCGAGCGCGCAGTACGCAAGGATGAGCACGCCCCAGGTCTTGTGATCGAGGATCAGGACGTGCGATAGGTGCGTCCCGGCCCACGCCACCGCGAAGGTCGCCGGCACAAAGAGGATCGTCGCCAGCCACAAGGGCGGCTTCAGGTAGCGCTGCACAAGGCCGAGGACCACCGAGAGGGCGAGATACATGACGCTCGCCGCGGCCACCGCCCCGCCCGGGTTGAACGTTACGCCTCCCTGCTGCAGCTCTTCGCTGCCGACCACGAAGGTGGCCGCCGTGATGTCGGCGAAGGCGACGATCACGTACACCAGCGCGATCCAGATGAAGCACATCAGCGCGCGACCCGCGCGCGTGCCCAGGTGTTCGCGCGCGATCTCCGCGATCGAGCGCGCGCCGTGGCGAACGCTCGCGGCCAAGGTCGAGAAGTCGTGCACGGCGCCGATCAAAACCACACCCAAGCTGATCCAAATGAGGCACGGCAACCAACCGAAGGCCTGGCACGCCAGGATGGGCCCCGCAATGGGCCCTGCCGCCGCGATAGCGGAAAAGTGCTGCGCAAACAAGTAGAAGGGACGAATGGGAACGAAGTCGACGTCGTCCGCGTGCGTGTGCGCGGGCGTCTCGCGCGCGTCGTCGAGCGAGAAGTGCCGCGCCACCCAGCCGCCGTACAGGCGGTACGCCGCCACCAGCAGCACGATGAACCCGATCGCGAGGACGGTGAGATTCATTCCCGCACGATTACGCCCGCGGCGTGCTCGAGAGGTGCGTCCCCATGCGGAACCCGCCCGCGATAGCGGCGGCCACACCCACCGCGATCATGGTCAGTCCCGCGGCCGCGCGCGCGTTGGAGTCCATGGCCAACGTCAAGAGCTCCGACGGTCCCGCATCGTGCGGAATCACGAACAGCCCCAGTCCCGCGAGCAGGAATCCGGACGCGACCACGCGCTGCACGCCGGTCGGTTTCTCCGGCCGCCCGTGCGTGCGACCGACCGCGCTGTGGTTGTACCCGAACGCGAAGTAGATCGACATTCCGAGCACCAGCCAACCGATGAATCGCCACCACGACGCCGGCGGCAAGTGGACCATCAAGAACACGCACGACACCACCCCGAGCATGGGAAATAGGAACGGTCCCAGCGGCACGCGAAATGGCCGCACGCGCTCGGGCTCTTGAAAACGGAGCACCGTGACGCCGATGCACACCAGCACGAACGCGAACAGCGTCCCGATATTGGTGAGCTCGACCACCTCGTTGATGTTGGCCACCGACGCCAGCAGCGCCACGCACACCCCGGTGACGATGGTCGTCTTGTAGGGGGTCCGGAAGCGCGGGTGCA
>DASPGK010000440.1:0-3196 GCA_035620655.1 Candidatus Krumholzibacteriia bacterium | reverse complement strand
ATCGGCAAGGACATCACGCGCTTCCATTGTTTGATCTGGCCCGCGATGCTGATGGCGGCCGGCGTCGAGCTGCCCAAGAGTATTTTCGGGCACGGCTTCGTGTACAATCGGGGCGAGAAGATGAGCAAGACGCTGGGCAACATCGTCGACCCCATCAACCTGGCGAACTACTTCGGGGCGGACGCGCTGCGCTACCTCTTATTGCGCGAGATTGCCTTCGACCGCGACGGCGACTTCACCGTGGAGCTGTTCGTGACCCGCTACAACGCCGAGCTCGCCAACGAGCTGGGCAATCTCTTCTCGCGCACGCTCTCGATGACGCAGCGCTATTTCGAGGGTGCGGTGCCCGCGTATACTCCGGAGGGCGCGAAAGAGGCCGAGCGCCTGACCCGCACCGTGGCGCAGGACTACCGACGCGAGATGGACGCGCTCGCCTTCGATCGCGCGCTCGCGGCGGTTTGGCGCGCGGTCCAAGAGGGCAACCGCTTCGTGGAAGAGCGCAAACCGTGGGCGCAGGCCAAGAACGAGCGCGAAGCGCTCGGTGACACCTTGCGCGCGCTGCTGGAAGTGCTGAGAATGTGCTCGATCCTCGTGCAGCCGTTCATGCCCGAGAAAGCGCTCGCGATGCGAGCGCAATTGGGCCTGTCGGCCGGGTTCACCTTGGACGAAGCCGGCCGGTTCGGTGACGGGGCGTGGAAGCGCATCGGCACATCGGCCGTGCTTTTCCCGCGCATCGAAATCGACGCGAAGAAGGCGAGCTAGCCCATGATCGACTCGCACTGCCATTTGAACCTCCAGCACTTCGAGGACGACCGCGAAGCCACCATCGCCCGCGCCGTCTCCGACGGGGTGGTGGGGTTTGTCAATATTGGCTACGACCGCGACTCGCTGCGCGAGACGCTCGAGCTGGTCGAGCGCTATCCGTTCGTGTTCGGGGCCGCCGGCGTGCACCCGCACGACGCAGCCACGCTCGACGACGAGCTCGACGCCCAGGTTCGCCACGCGCTCGACCACCCGCGTATCGTCGCGGTGGGCGAGATCGGCCTCGACTTCTATCGCAACCTGGCGCCGCGCGAAGTCCAGATCGAGACCTTCCGGCGCATGATCAAGCTCGCGCGCGAGCGCGACAAGCCCATCGTCATTCATTGCCGCGACGCCTTCAACGAGGTGCTCGACGTGCTGGAGTCGGAGGGCGGGACCTACCGCGGTATCTTCCACGCCTTCTCGGCCGGCGAAGCCGAGGCGCGTCGCGTCTCCGAGCTGGGCTTCCACGTCGGCATCGGCGGTGTCGCGACGTACCGCAACGCGCGCCTGGGCGAGACGGTGGCGGCCATCCCGCTCGAGCGCATCGTGCTCGAGACCGATTCGCCCTATCTCACGCCGCACCCCTGGCGGGGCAAGCGCAACGAACCCTCCTTCGTCACCCACGTGGCGCGGACCGTCGCGCGCGCCAAGGGGTTGTCGCCGGCCGAGATCGACCGGGCCACCACCGAGAACACCCTGGCCGCGTTCGGCCTGTCCCCGGACGCGCTGCCGAGGCCGGTTTACAGGATCGAGGCCGCCGCGTATATTCAGGCCGCCGCGGCCGACCCCGCCGACCTCGACGCCGTTCCGACCGAAGGCGTCAGCGAAGCGATCATCACCGGCTTCTCGGATCCCCTGGAGCGCATCGAGCACGTGCTCGCCCTGGCGACGCGCGCGCGCGAACGCGGTTGGCGCGTGCGGGTCAACACGACGGGACTCGCGAACCACGCGGCCGGCCGCGACGTCACCGCGGAGCTGAAGGGTATCGTCGACGAGGTGAACGTGGTCCTGTTCGGCGCGTCCGCGCGCGCGCACGACGAGCTGGCGTATCCCGCGGTGGGAAACGAAGGGTGGGCCTCGATTCGCGACTTCGTGCGCTGCTCGGTGGCTTCGGGCCTCGAGACCGTGTGCGAGTTCATCGCGGTGCCCGGCTTCGAGCCGGAGCCGTGCCGCGAGTTCACGCGCGAGTTGGGTGCCACATACGACATTCGGATGTATCGTTCGTGAGGGTGCAATGAAATGTGATCATTCCGACGGGACTCTCGTCGGGACATGCGGCGTGTGCGCCGATCCCGTGTGCAGCGAGTGCTTCTCGCCCTTGTTCAACACGGTGATCTGCTCGAACCACGAAGGCCTCGACGACGAGGGCGAGTGGGAATTGGTGGCGTTGTACGCCACCGAGGGGCCCGTCAATAGCGTGCGCTATTTCCTGGACGACCACGCGGTGCCCTCGATCGCGGTCGAGACCGACGAGGGAACCGTGGAGCTTTACGTCCCCATCGCCGAGAAGGACGAAGCCTGGGCGTCGCTCGACGGCGGCGAGGCCGGCGACGACATGCTCAAGTGCGACGAGTGCCGCGTCTACTACGCCCGCGAGGTCGGCGAGTGCCCGATCTGCGGAGGAGGAAGCGAAGCGCGATGAAGATCCTGCTGACGGGCGGAACCGGTTTCGTGGGGTCGGGCGTGCGGCGCGAATTGCGCGCCCAGGGCCACGACGTGCGCCTGCTCGCACGCCCTCAGAGCGCATCCAAGATCGACCCGCGCGAAGGCGTCGAGGTCGTGGTGGGCGAGGTGCTGGACACGCAGGCGTGCCTGCGCGCCACCAAAGACTGCGACGCGCTCGTGCACCTGGTCGGCATCCGTCGCGAGGACCCGCAGCGGGGCATTACCTACGAAGCGCTCCACACCGAGGCGACCTACGCCGTCGTCGACGCGGCGCGCCGCAACGGCGTCGAGCGCGCGGTCCTCATGAGCAGCCTGGGTACGCGCAAGGACGCCGTGTCGGGCTATCACCGCACCAAGTTCGAGTCCGAAGAGATCGTCAAGAAGTCGGGCATGCGCTGGACTATCTTTCGTCCCTCGGTGATCTTCGGACCCGGCGACGAGTTTCACCCGCTGATCGCCGACCTCGTCCATCGCCCCATCGTCCCCGTCATCGACGGCGGCAAGGCCCTGATCCAGCCCGTGGCGCACCATAATGTTGTCGGCCCTATGGCGCGTACCCTCACCATGCCGGAGACGCAGGGCAAGGTGTTCGAGATCGGCGGGCCGGAGCGCCACGCCTTTATCGACATCCTGTACAAGATCGCGCGTCATTACGGTGTGTGGCCCAACACGATGGCGGTGTCGTCGCGCTTCGCCAAGCCCATGGTCAAGTTCGCGCAGCGTTTCC
>DASPGK010000439.1:0-6456 GCA_035620655.1 Candidatus Krumholzibacteriia bacterium | reverse complement strand
CGTTCAACCCGGCGACCACCATCAAGTACGTGCTGCCGTCGGCGCAGACGGTTTCGCTGGCGATTTACGACGTGCGTGGACGTCTGGTAAGGGCGCTCGAAAACGGCAGGCGTTCGAGCGGGCCGCACACCTCGCTGTGGAACGGACGCGACGACGCGGGCCAAGCGGTGTCGTCGGGCGTGTACTACGTACGACTCGCGGGCGAGAGCGATATCATGACGCGCAAGATCGTCATGTTGAAGTAAGGCTCACGCGGAACGCGGCGAAGAAAAACGCCCGGGCGTCGCGAAGACGTCCGGGCGTTTCGTTTCGAAGAAGATCGCGTCGCTACGGTCGCGACGCGGCGGTGCTCCCTGGGTGTCGGTGCGGTCGCGAGCTGTATTTCTCGTACGAGGCCTCGTGCTTGTTGTCGGTCGAAATCTCCCGACCGGCGATGATCAGGTGGCGCACGTTCGAGGTGATCTCGAGCGGGCTGCCGTCGGTCACGATTACGTTGGCGGCCTTGCCCGCCTCGAGCGATCCCAGCCGATCCGCGACGCCGAAGATCTCCGCGGGCCACACCGTCAGCGCTTTCATGGCGTCCTCTTCCGACAAGCCGTAGCCCGTCGCCATCGCGGCCTCGTACGGGATGGTGCGCGACGAGTGAGCTCCCGATCCGCCGCCGCCACCGCCGCCCGCGCCCGACGCGAACGCGATGCGCACTCCCGCCTCGCGCAGCATGGCCGGGTTGGAGTAGGGGCGGTCGTAGGGGTCGTCCTCTTCGCGCGGGAGGCTCTGGGTACGCGCGAGGATCACCGGGATCTTCTTTTCGGCCAGCGTCTCCTTGACCTTCCACGCTTCCGCGCCGCCGGCCAAGATCATGGTGAGCCCGGCCTCGTCTGCGAACGCGATCGCGGCTTCGATGTCGCGCTTGGAGTCCGCCTGGATGACGACCGGCTTCTTGCCCTCGAGGCACGCGGCGAGTGCCGCCAGCTTCTGGTCCGCGCCGGCGCGCGAGTGCTCGGCCCCTTTCGCCTGTCGGTAGTGGCGCGCCGCCTCCACCCATTCGCGCAGCTCGTTCTGCCGCTTCTTCGCTTCTTCCTTGGCGTCCTCGTACGGCGTCTCCTTGAAGCTGAAGGTCGTCGAGTCGAAACGCCGCGTCACGATGCCAGGCCAGTTGATCACCAGAGCGGCCGAAGCGTCGATCGCCATTTCCTCGACCGTCCATCCGTCGAGATTGACGAGCGTCGCCTGCCCCGTTATCACGCCTTCGCGCGCCGCGCGCGGCGACACCAACGCGTGCGTGACGCCGTTGGCGCGGGTGACGGGGATCACTTCGCTCGCGGGATGGATGGCCGTGGCCGCGTCGAGGTGCGGGTTGTACATGCCCATCTCAGCCTGGTCGTTGGTGGCCGAGACGGCGTCGACTTCGATCAGTCCCAGCGTGCACATCGCGTCACACAATCCCGGGTACACGTGCAGGCCGGCGGCGTTGATCCGCTTCGCGTCGGGCGGCACGGTGGCGTCGGGACCCACGCCGACGATGACGCCGTTGGCGATCACCACGCGGCCCACGAAGGGAGCCCCGGTCATCGTGTGTACGGTGCCGCCCTCGATGACGAGGGTTTCCGCCCGGGCCGTCGCTGCCCACATGATGAGCACGGCGAGAGACACAATAACTCGATTGAGGCGGTTCATTCGTGATCCTCCGCGCAGGTATAGGGTTCGTCGGCCCAGCGCACCTCGGGTGAGGGCGCCGATTTCGCGCCGGCACCGGCGCCCGTCTCCTTGGCGTCGGCCTTCTTGCTCTTGCCCGCCAAGCGCTCCTTGAGCGCGGCGATGGTCGTCTCTCGCGTCTGGTCCCACTCGATGTCGAAGTACAGATCGCCGTCGACGAAGGTCTTCTGCACCACCGAGTGCGTGGAAAGCGGATGGCCGTCGTACAAGACCAGGTCGGCATCCTTGCCCACCTCGATCGAGCCGACGCGGCGGTCGACGCCCAGCTGGCGCGCGGGGTTCAGCGTCACCATCTTCAGAGCCTCGACTTCGTTCATGCCGCCCCACTTGACCGCCTTCGCGGCTTCCTGGTTCAGGTGGCGCATCTCTTCGCCGCTGTCCGAATTGATCGAGACCACCACACCACGCTCGGTCATGAGCGCGGCGTTGTGCGGGATCGCCTCGTAGGCTTCCACCTTGTAACCCCACCAATCCGAGAAGGTCGACGCGCCCGCGCCGTGCTCGGCGATCTCGTCGGCAACCCGGTAGCCTTCGAGCACGTGCTGCAAGGTCGCGACACGGAACCCGAATTCCTCGGCCAGCCGCAGCAGCTGCAGGATCTCGTCGGCGCGGTAGCAATGCGAGTGCACCATGCGCTTGCCTTCGAGGATCTCGACCAATGCTTCCATCTCGAGGTCGCGGCGCGGGAGCGTGGGCTTGATGCCGTTGCGCGCGCCCGCCTTGTACACGGCCCACTCACGCTGGTACTCGCGCGCCTCGGTGAAGGCCTCGCGAATCACGTCCATGACGCCCATGCGCGTTTGCGGATAACGAATCGGCACGTTGTTGGCAGCCGCGTTGAAGTTCGAGCGCTTCGGGTTCTCGCCCAGTGCGAACTTGATGCCCGCCGGCGCGCCTTCGAACTTGAGGCCCTCGGCGTCCATGCCCCAGCGCAGCTTGATCACCTGGTTCTGCCCGCCGATGGGATTGGCGCTGCCGTGCAGCAGGTTGGCACTGGTGACTCCGCCCGCGAGCGCACGGTAGATAGCGACGTCGTCGGGGTTGAGCACGTCGCCGATCTCGACCATCGCGGTGACGGCCAGCGTGCCTTCGTTGACCCCGCCCTCGATCGCGATGTGCGAGTGGCAGTCGATAATACCCGGGATGAGCGAGCCGCCCTGGGCGTCGATGACCTCGGCGCCCTTGGGAATCTTGACGTCGCGGCCCACCGCTCGAATCTTGCCCTCCGAGACGACGACGGTTCCGTTCTCGATGGTGCGGCCGGAGACGGTCCACACGTTGGCGTTGGTGATGGCGAAGGTGCCCATCTTCTTGGCGGCGCCTTGATACGTCGCCACGCCGTCGCGCAGCTCCTCCGCCGAGACATCCGGCTTGTCGCCGGTCTTCTTCGCGACCGCGTCCGCGTCCGCTTTCTTGGTGCGCGAGCCGGTGACGTCCGCCTGCATCGGGCCCGCGCTCATCGTGCCGGCGACTTTTTCACCGTCGACGTTGAGCGTCCACGACGACGTGATCGAGCGCCCGTCGACTTCGCGCGTGGTCTTGAAGCGCAGCACGTCGCCGCTCATGCGGGCGTCGTCGAGCACCGACTCCCCGCGATCGCTCGTCATCTTGCCCTTGACCTTGCCGTCCTTGCTCATCGTGGCATCGAGAGTCATCTCGCGCGTGCCGCGCGGCGTGGTCATCGAGAGTGCCCAGGTGCCGCCGACGTCCATCGCGGGCGGGTCGCTGGGCCCTTCGTCCATGCGTTCCTGATAGAGACGGCCGTCGACGAAGACAGCGCGCACTTCGGCGCCGTCGGCCCACGGCCAGTCGGTTGCGAGCACGAGGTTCGCGATCTTGCCCTTCTCGATCGTCCCCACGCGATCGGAGACACCCATGATGGCCGCCGCATTCGCCGAGAGAGCGGCCAGCGCCGCTTCGTTGCTCAATCCGTTCTCGGTCGCGGTGCGCACGCTCTCGAATACTTCGGAGGTCGAAGCAAGCCCGCCCGAGTAGAACGCGAACGGCACGCCCGCCGCCGCGAGCGCGGCCGGCGTGGTCGGCGCCATGCGGCGATGCACCAGGGTCCGAAACGGCGTTTCGGCCTCCGGATCGCGGTTCTTTTCTTCCTTGGGCCAGTTGAGATTGACCAGCACCGGGACCTTCGCGGTGCGAAGTACTTCGGTGCGCGCATACGCGCCCTGGGCTCCGTACACGATGGCCGCGATGCCGAGTTCCTTCTGGAGCGCCAGCACACGGTCGATCTCGCGGCCGAGGTTCGCGGGCATCAAGAACGGCGTGCGGTCCACGACCGCCGTTTCGAGCGGCTCCAGGGTACGGTCGAATTCGGGGCGCACGCGGCCGCGCGGATCCTTCGCGTAGGCGGCCTTGACCTTCGAATAGTGGTCGGCGTCCGCGAACGTCTGCTCGATGTACGCGAGCACACCCATCAACGAGCCCGGGAACGAACGCAATTCTCCCGCCCCGGTGAAGTTCACGCGCTGCGCGACGGGCGTCGAGAGAACCGCTTGGCGGTCGGGCTTATCGACCAAGTTGATCAGCGCCGCCTGCCCCGCGAAAATCCCCTTCTCGGGTGTCGTGACCGCGGCCGTGAAGCCGGCCTTGCGCCACTTTTCGATCTTCGCGTCGTCGGCCAGCTGCTCGACCGCGGTGACCCACGGTGTGGTGGCGGGGCGGTCTTCGGGTCCCATGACCGCGGGCGCCTGGCGCCCGCGCTCGCCCGACGACTCGGGCTCCTGCTTTTGCGCCATCGTCGTCATCGCGTCGATGAGTCCGGGATAGAGCGTGAGATCCTTGCCGTCGATCACGCGCGCGTCGCCGGGAATCTTGACGTTCTTGCCGACGGCTTCGATCAAGCCATCCGCGAGCAAGACCGTCGCGCCCTCGATGGGCGCGCCGACACCGGTGACGACGCGAACGTTCTGAATCGCGTAGTAAGGAGGCGGTGTCGGGGGCTCGGCTTCGAGCGGTGTGACCGCCCAGCCCAAGGCAAGCAACGAGAGCGACGTCAGAAACACGAGCCGGGTTCGGCTCCGGGGGAAGGATTGCATCGGTGACTCCTGTGTGCGCTTCCAGGTACGGTCGGCGGGTTCGCCGCTTGGCGGGCACCATGATAGCATGTTTGCAGGGGCGCGCAGCAGCCCCGCCCGTTGGTTCGGATTTTGCACCTTTCGCGGCGCCGGGATCGTCCCCGGTAGGAACATTCTGCCCGCTCGTCGTCGTTTGCCCTTCGAGGTGAGAATCGTGGAAACATTGGTCACGGAAAAGAGCCCGCCGTCGAAAAAGGTGCCCGCCCCCGCCCGTCAGGCGCCCGACCGGGGGGCCGAGATCGACGAGCTCCTGCGCATCAAGCAGCGCCACAAATTCGACGCCAACCGGGTTCCCTGTCCGTGCTGCGGTGTCGTGGTCGAATTCACGATCAACCGCTGCCCCTTTTGCGATTCGGACATCGCCGCCGAGACGGCGTTGGCGCGTGAGACGATGCGCCGTCTGCGCGAGTTGTCGGGCGAGTTGGACGCCGAGCACGCGGCGCGGCGCGACGGCGAGGAAGCTCCCAAGAAGCGCGGGTTCTTCGCACGGCTCAAGTACCTCTTCGCGGGCGACCCCGATCCGGTCGACGCGCCCAAGGTCGACCCGCACGCCAAGCGTCTATTGAGCAATCTCGCGCCGGGAGACTCGTTCAAGATCCTCGCGGAGGACGGTCCATGGGTCCAGGTCAAGACCATGGGCGGGGAGATCGGCTGGGTGTACTCGACGGTGCGTGAGAATACGACTTCGCCGCGGTCTCGATAGCCTCGGGCTGCCTATCGCCCGTGTTGTTCGAGCCAGTCGAGAACGGAGCGAACACTCCCCGTAGCCAGGGCGATACTCGTATCCGCCGCCCCATAGTACAGGTGAATGGTGTCGCCGTCGGCTGCGAGCGTGTAGCCGCAAGGAAAGACTACGTTGTCGACGTCGCCGCGCCTCTCGTAAGACGCCTCCGGGCCCAAGATCCACTCGCTGCCGCGCCGGATGCACCGGTCCGGTGCGTGCAAATCGAATAGCGCGACTCCTAGACGATAGAGCGGCCCGCCCGACGTCTGTCGCACACCGTGATAGATCACCAGCCAGCCCTGCGAGGTTTCGATGGGCGGCGGTGACAGCCCGATCTTGTTCGCGTCCCACCATCCGCCGACGCGCGCTTCCAACATCAGTTTGTGACCACCCCAGTGGCGCAGGTCGGGCGAGTACGACATCCACATGTGCGCGCCGGGAGCGCTGACCGGGCGATGGATCAGCACCCATTCTCCGCCGATGCGCCGGGGAAACAGAGCCGCGTCCTTGTCTTCCGGCACCATGATCATTCCATAACGCTCGAACTCGGCGAAGTCCTTCGTGAGCGCCAGGGCCACGCCCGGTCCGACCCGCGAGTATGCGGTGTAGACGATGGCGTACTGCTTCAACTCGGGGAGGAAGGTGATACGCGGGTCCTCGATGCCCCACACTTCTTCCGGAAAGCGCTCGGGGTCGGGTGACATCGTGGGCTTCGCGTCGATCGCCCATTCGTCGATGCCATTGGCGGACCGGGCGACGGAAAGATGAGAATGGCCCCGCCGGTCCTCGACTCGGCACAACAACAGTGTGGTTCCGTCGGGCAAGAGCGTAGCCCCGGGGTTGAACACCGTATTCGCGGGATACGGCCAGTCGGCGACCGTCAGAATGGGATTGAGCGGATGACGGTGGAAGAGTTCGGGGTGTAGA